>CALEJY010000317.1 GCA_937898445.1 uncultured Candidatus Melainabacteria bacterium
ATTGCAATTAAAATTAATGTCAAATAACCTAAAAATATCCTGAGTTTTTTCATAAAATCATTATATTACAAAATATAACAATGCGAACATAGCGCATAAGGATAATGAACTCAAAACAAACCAAGTGTGCATTACAGGGTGTTGATATGCCCAAATTTCTTTTATTGTAGTTGCTGCGTTTTCGATTGTTTGCATCTTTCTTCTCCTATAAACTGTAAGACTTTTGCAGATACTGAAATTTATTCAGCTCAACCTTTACATTATTATCATATTCATTAATCGTTTTTGGTCATCACCTAATCGGTTGATTATTTATAATCTTTAGGATAATATACAGATATGCGAGATGTAGAACTTTTGATGCCTGCGGGCAATTTGGAAAAATTAGAATATGCCGTAAGATACGGTGCAGATGCAGTTTACTTAGGTGTAGTAGACTTTAGTTTACGTGCAATGAGAAAAGGTCAACTTATTACGATGGATAATCTTAAACAAGCGGTTGATTTGGCTCATTCACTTGGCGCAAAGGCTTATGTAACGATTAATATTTTTGCGTTTAATAATGATATTAAACAATTAGAAGCTTGTATTGACAGGTTTAAAGATGCTAAACCGGATGCGTTTATTATTAGCGACTACGGTATTTTTAATCTTATTAGGAAACATATTCCTGAAGTACCTGTTCATGTAAGCACTCAGACTAATACTTTGAATTATGAAAGTGTTAAGTTTTGGAGAGATTTAGGCGCAACAAGATGTATTTTGGCTAGAGAATTGCCGATTGCAGATGTAGCAGAAATAAGAAAACATGTTCCTGATATTGAATTAGAAACATTTATTCATGGTGCGCAATGTGTATCATTCTCAGGCAGATGCTTGTTGAGTGATTATTTCTCAAAAGGAGAAAGAAAAGCAAATCACGGAAACTGCTCTCAACCTTGCAGATGGAGCTATAGACTTGTTGAAGAAACAAGACCTAATGAATATTTGGAAATTAATCAAGATGGTAGAGGCTCTCATATCTTAAGTCCAAAAGATTTGTGCCTTGTAAAACAATTGCCACAGTTGATTGATGCCGGAATTGATTCATTCAAAGTTGAAGGCAGAACAAAGAGTTTGTATTATGTTTCTGCGGTTGCTAAAACTTATAGACAAGCAATTGATGAAGTTATGCAAAATCCATCAGCCGATATGGAAAAATATTTCTTAGAACTTAAAAAAGTCGGAAATAGAGGCTATACAACAGGTTTTGCTCTAGGTAATAATAACGGTGACAGTTATAGCTATGATATTTCAAAAGGTTTGGCAGGAGCAGATTTCTTGTGCGAATTTAGATCAGAAGAAAGAAATATCACTATTCCGTCAGAATATCATTTGGTAAAAGTAAAAAATAAAATGCTTTTAGGAGATGAAGTTGAAATTATCACTCCGAAAGAACAGTTTGTTACAAAAGTTGAAGGTATAAAAGACGAAAACGGAGAAGATTTAGACTTGGGTAACACAAATGCCGATGTTTATATCAAGTTTTCTCAAAGTCCACAAGATACCAAATTCGCTCTTGTTAGAACGGTTGGGATAAAATAGGTAGTAGACAGCTAGGAAGCGAGGCGGCTAAGCATCTAGATGCGAAGGGAATACAATGTTTTTAAAACCTGATTATGATTTAAAAAATATTTATGAAATAGATTTAGAAGACTTGAAAAATCAAGGCATAAAAGCTTTGTTATTTGACCTTGATAGCACCTTAATGGGTTCTAAAAGAGGTTATTATACCGAAGATACTCTAAAATGGCTTGATAAAGTTAAGCAAGATTTTTTTGTCGGAATTGTTTCTAACAACAACAATCCTGTTTATATGGAAAAAGTTCGAGCATGCACTGATGTTCCTATCGTTTTTGAGGCGCATAAACCAGATAAAAAAGTTGCAGAAAGTTTTATGAAAGAGCATAATCTCATCTCTGAAACAACTTGTTTTGTTGGCGATAGACCTTTGACAGATGTTATGTGCGGCAAAAATTTGGGTTGCAAAACTATTCTTGTCGACTCAATAACTGCTGATATTGAAAAACCTATTGTCAGATTTGTTCGCAAACTTGAAAGATGTTGTATTAGGAAGTAAGTTTTTTATATAAATATTTGAATTAACAAACCGGATACAATACTTATTCCAAGTAGAATTCCGATTACTTTTAGTGTGTCTTTAAAGTTTTCGTTATGTCTGCACAAGACAAGTATTCCTAATCCTGCGTTTGATAACAATCCTGACATTACTGCCCCAAAGCTTATAGAGCCTTTGATTAAAAGCATAGTCAAAGCAATTGATACTGCACAATTTGGAATTAATCCTACAAATGCAGTTATTACAGGTTCTAAAAATTTGACTTTTCCTAATAAAAGGTGAAGAACTGAATGTTCCGCATATACTGCCAAAACAAAGTTTAAAAGAATTGTGATAATTAAAATAAATACAAAAATGTTTAAGGTGTGTTTGACAGGATGGTAAATCAATTCTCTTTTTCTTCTGTGTGAAACACTGTGGTGGCAACATCCTTCGTGGATATCGTCATCAGCTTCTTCAACGATAGGGATATATTTGTTATCCTTTAAAATCAAATCAATCAGATACCCTGCGCAAATTCCGATAATCAATTTAATTCCGATAATTGGAAAAATATAATGAGTTTGTGTCGGTTGCGCTAATAAAATAGGAATTGCTTCATCAGATGTTGCAAGGTAAATTCCGATTAAAGTCCCTTTTGTAATAAATCTTCTTATGTATAATGTACTTGCAATTACCGAAAAACCGCATTGTGGAATAATTGCAGCTAAACTTCCGATTAATGGAGCTGATTTTTCGGATTTTTTCATAAAAGAATTGATTTTTTCAGAGTAGAAAAATTCAACAAATTCAATTACTAAAAATACTATAAATAATAAAGGTAGAACGTGAAAACTGTCTATAATAGCATCACATAGCCAATCCGGCATTCCAAAACTTTCAATTAATCCGTCAAATCCGGCAAATAGATTTTCATTTAATTCGTTTAGTCTATTCAAAAATTCAATAAGCATAATTTTATTTTAATACAAACAGAAAATTATAAATCTTGTTTGCCCTTTCTTGTTTTAATCTTCTTTTCTTCGTGTTCATCACAACCGAGAACTCTGTTCAAATGCTCAATTAACTCTGCTGAGTGGTAGTGCATTGCGTGTTCTGACTTGTGGTGAATATCAACAATATGATAGTGCATTGCCATTTCAACCTGAATTAGTGCAATATTGTAGTTGTATAAACTTTCTACATATTCAGTCATAGCAGAGGTGTAATCCCTTCTTGCATTAAGCATTGCTAAATAATTTACTTCGCCTGCAATATATTTTTTCTCAACAATGTCAAAGTTTTCTAAGGATTGTAAAATTTCAGTTTTGGCAATCGGAATATCTTTTTCGGCTTTTTCTACGTTGTTAAAAGCTCTTTTTACCTCAAAATACAAATCCTTTTTAAATAATGCAATTTCGTTATCAGCAAGGTTAACTTGCGCATCAGCACCTTTTATACTGTGTTTTAATTCCATAATATTGACGGAAGAATTAAGGTTTACGCCAACATGAAAACCATTATCCGTAGTTTGGTTTGTGTTGTAAAAATTGTAGCCGGCATTTGCAGTCAAATCAGGGAAGTAGGCTCTTTTTATATATAGAAGGGATTGCTCCATTGCGTGTTTGGTTGAAATTAATACGTTTAGATCGGGACTATTATCGTATGCGATTTGAACAGCTTCATCCATTGGAAAATTAAATTCTTGTGGAGTAAAAGGCTCAATGTTGTTTGTGGAAGGTTTTTGGTAAATGAAATTGTTGTCGAATGCAAATGTTGGGGTATTTTTGATTGTGTAATTTGGTTGTCCGTCGAGATACATTGAATTGTCGAGGTCTATTTTTGCATTATTAAAAGCATTTTGCGCATCTATCAGTTGAATTTTTGCTTCACTCAAATGAGTTTTAGCGGTTGTGATATCGGGATTTTTTTTAGCAAGTTTTACGATATGTTCGTTGATTTCAACATTGTTTTCTGCAATTTGTAATAGTGCTTTTGCTCTTAATAGTGCGTAATATTTGGCTTTTACATCAAAAAGAGTTGAACATAAACTATCCATAAATTCGTATTCTGCACCGATTTTGTAAAATTCTTCCATTTTAATATAGGCGGTAGTTTTTCCGAAATTCCAAACGAGTTTGTTAACGGTTACGCCAACGGTTGGGAGTTCTCTGTAGTGAGAGTTGTAGTAAATGTTGTCAGAATTGTTTTCGTTGTAAAACCCTGCACCTGTGTTAATAACTGGGAAATATTGTGATTTAGCTATTCCGAGATTGCTTTTTGCGATATCGAGATTATATTTTTGTTTTCTTATTCTGGGGCTGTTTTTGAAAGCTGATGCGACGCAGTCAAAAATTGACACAGAAATCCCGTCTTGAATAGTGACAGGATTGTTAAACAATTCGTCTTCGTCATTTTCTATAGCTAGTGTATTTACGTTTCCTGCAAGTAAAAATAAAAAAGTTAATAATACTGTGCAGAATATCTTTTTCATGCCCATATTATAATTATACTATACTTGTCAAGTGGGTTGGAGCAATTAAAAAGTTAAATATCTAAATTTTTGTGTTATATTAATATTCAGTATAAATAAAATTTGTAATATTTATTATGGAGATTTGTTTTGGAAAATCATTTAACTAAAGTATTAGTAACAGGAGCCAATGGGTATATTGGTCATCATGTTGTAGATAAATTGCTAGAAAAACAAAATTTTAGGGTATTAGCTCTAGATTTTAATAACAAAAATATTGATAATGAAGCCAAATACTTAAATATCGATATTTTAGAAAATGCAACAGATAAAAATTTGTTTGAAAACTTAGATTGCCCGGACAATCTAATCCACCTTGCGTTGCAAGATGGATTTAACCACTACTCTGAGAACCATATTAGTAATTTGATAAAGCACTTTGACTTTCTTTGTAATATGATAGACTCAGGAGTTAAGTCATTAACTGTAATGGGGACTGCACATGAAGTTGGATATCATGAAGGGAGAATAACTGAAAATACTCCATGTAATCCATTATCATATTATGGTATTGCAAAAAATACATTAAGACAGTTACTTTTTGCTTATGCAAAAGATAAAGATGTTTCTATAAAATGGTTGAGAGCTTATTATATTACAGGGGATGATCTACATAATCATTCTGTATTTACTAAAATACTTGAAGCAGATGAGAAAGGTCAAAAAGAATTTCCTTTTGTTTCAGGAACAAACCAGTTTGATTTTATTGATATTGATGTTTTGGCAGATATGATAGTAAAATCAGCATTACAAAATAAAGTGACTGGTATAATAAATGTTTGTTCGGGAGTTCCTGTTGCATTAAAGGATAAAGCTGAAGAATTTATTAAATTTCATAATTTGAAAATAAAATTGAAATATGGTGTATTTCCACAACGAAAGTATGATTCACCTGTTATATATGGAGATAATAGTAAAATTCAAGAAATATTGAGCGCAAGCGTATAAGAAAAATAAAAAAGCTCCTTTTAAAAGGAACTTTTTTATTTTGGGCTCAGAGGGGCTCGAACCCTCGACCAATTGATTAAGAGTCAACTGCTCTACCAACTGAGCTATAAGCCCAAGATTATTACCCTCTTATTATACATCAGGATTTTTAATTTGCAATATTATTCTTTTTAATATACAATCAAAATTATGGTTAAGGATATTAAAGCAATGATTATGGCTGCAGGGGTTGGCTCAAGACTTGAACCGTTGACAAAATCGGTTCCAAAGCCACTTGTTCCTATCGCTAACAAGCCTGTTATGGATATTTTATTTGAAAATTTGGCAGAATTAGGTATTACCGATGTGATTTGTAATACTTATTATTTGGCTGAGCAAATTATTGACCGATATAAAAACAATGATTTAGGCATAAATTTTAATTACGTCAAAGAAGAAACTTTGTCGGGAACTGCCGGTGGAATGAAAAAATGCCAATTCTTTTTTGACAAAAATTCAACCTTCGTTGTTTTATCTGCAGATGGCTTGTCAAATGCTGATTTGGAACATGGAATAGAAGTTCATAAAAAATCAGGTGCTATTGCGACTATCGGAATAAAACAAATTCCAATGGAAGATGTTCAACATTTTGGGGTTGTTGTTACTGATGATAAAGGCTTTATTACTGAGTTTCAGGAAAAGCCATCAATTGAGCAGGCAAAATCTAATTTTATAAATACCGGTATTTATATTTTTGATTACAAAATTTTTGATTATATTCCAGAAAATACATTTTACGATTTTGCGAAAAATGTGTTTCCGAAATTGTTGGCAGAGCATGCCATAAATACGTTTGAGGTTAAGGAATATTGGAGTGATATTGGTACAATTGCTCAATATATTCAATCTATGCACGATTTGTTTGATGGGAAATGCCATTTCAGGCATGCTCAAATTAATAAACAAGAATGTGGCGCATATATTGCTGAAAAGAGTTCAAATATTGATACGACAGTGATTTTTAAAGGAAATTCTACTGTTGGAAAGAATTGCAGGATTGGAAAAAGTTGCGTAATTGAAAATTGCATAATTTGGGATAATGTGGAAATTGCAGATGGTGTAAAACTTTCGGATTGTGTGATTGCATCAAATTGCGTTATAAAGACTGATTTGTGTTCCCAAATTGTCGGAGCGAATGAAATAATTGCAACAAAAACAGTAGAAATATAGAGCTTGATTTTTTTGTAATTTAATGTTAAGTTGTAAAAGAAACAATGCGCTTGTTCTTGCGGGACTATGGCGCAGCGGTAGCGCAGGGGACTCATAATCCCTTGGTCGTGGGTTCGAATCCCTCTGGTCCCAAATAAAAAAGCTCCTTTTAAAAGGAGCTTTTTTATTGCTTTAATTATTGAATAATTCTTATTTTTGTTTCCTTGTTAACAAGCTTTGAGAAAATTGAGATAAATAGTTGTTATTATTTGCGAAATGTTAAGTCTTGAGGGTAAAAGTAGCAAAATTTATTTTTAGTCGTTTTGTATTAATGGAGGTACAAATGAGTATTATAATAAATGGAATTCGAGCTATTTCAGGTAGAAGAATTTCTCCACAAAAGAGAATGTTTCAACGTGAAGTTTCGAATTTGCTTAATCAAGATATAAATGACATTGTAGAATTAACAAAAAATTCTTCTAAAAAACAATTATCACTACTAAGTGATTTAGCTACAAATTTTAATAGATTTAATTTTTACAGAACTCCGGCAAAGAAAGATAATTCAAAACTTGTAAATGAGATTGTCAAAAAAATTAAAAAGCCGACCCAAATGCACAAATATATTTGTGACAAATTTTCTGACTCACTAGAAAGTTTAAATA
>CALEJY010000318.1 GCA_937898445.1 uncultured Candidatus Melainabacteria bacterium
TAAAAGATTGCGCAACAAGTGCGCAATGACATGGAATAGTGATATAAAAGAAAATATCTTTACCGATACGGTCTTTTCACGTTTCACTTCTCACTTTTCACTTAAATCAGCTGCTTTCACTCTTGCAGAAGTGTTAATAACTCTCGGTATAATCGGTGTTGTGGCAGCTATGACTATGCCAACATTGATTAATAATATTAATAAAAAACACTGGATTGCGGGTTATAAAAAAGCTTATAGCGAATTATCTCAAATACACCAACTTCTAAATTCTGAAACGGGCGGATCTTATATGGCGGAATGCAATGATTTTGATGATGTTTGTTTAAAAAATTTGTTTGCAGAAAAAATGAAAGTTGTTGAAAGTTGCAAAGGTGATATTCCAAACAAATGTCAGGAAAAATCTACTTATCTTGATGGTTCAACTTGGAATCAAGCTTCTGGTAGCGTTAATATAAATGATAATAAATGGCCGTCAATTGTCACTGCAAGTGGATATTCTGTCAAATTCAGATTTCATGGAAATGACTGTTCTGAAAATATTGATGGTTTTTCAGAAAAATTGACTACTTGTGGATGGATGCAAGTTGATGTAAATGGTTTGAAAAAGCCAAATGTTGTGGGTAAAGATATTTATTTGATTAATATCTATAAAAATAAATTAGTTCCATTTTCTTTAAACGACGCTGATGAAGAAACACTTAAAGAAGATTGTCTTCACGGAATTGGTGTCGGATGTGGAGTAATTTATTTGTATGAATAAAACCTTTCTTGAACTCTTTTTTTGCTTGATGTATGATTAACTCATAAGTAGAGTTAAACGAAAGAGAGATTTAAAAATGACAAAAAAAGAATTGATTTTTTTAGGACCACCGGCTTGTGGTAAAGGAACACAAACTAATAGATTAGCAGAATACTTGAACTTCCCTCACGTTGATACAGGTTCTTTGTTGAGAGCTGAAATCAAAGGTGAAACAGAAGCAGGTAAAGAAGCTAAATCTTATATCGACAAAGGACAATTAGTTCCTGTTGAATTAGTTACAAGAATTATCAAAAACAGATTGTCAAAAGACGATTGCAAAAACGGCTATATTTTAGACGGTTTCCCAAGAAGTGTTGAACAAGCTGGCGAACTTGAAAAAATGAACGCTGAAATTGACAACGGCGAAGATACAAAATTCATCGCAGTTTACTTTGATATTGATACAAGTATTTTGGTTGAAAGAATTGTTAATCGTCGTTCTTGCCCTGTTTGCGGTGAAATTTATAACTTGGAATTTAAACCGCCAAAAACTGCAGGACATTGTGACAAAGACGGTGCAGAACTTACTCAACGTAAAGATGATACCAGAGAAGTTGCTCAGTCAAGATTTGATACTTATAACAAAGAAACAGCTCCATTAGTTGATTACTATACTAAGAAAGGTGTTTTGAAATCAATCGACGCAAACGGAACAATTGATGAAGTTTGGGAAAGATTGTTAGAAGTGATTAAATAAGTGAAAAGTGAGTGGTGAATAGTTCTTTATTGCTTGCAAAAACTTATGAGTAAAGCAAATGAAATGAACTATTCGCTATTAACTTTCCACTTGAATAAACGAGGTCTTTATTATGATACATAAAAAATCACGTGACGAGATTAAAAGAATTAGACATGCTGGGCATATTGTAGCTCTTGTTCACAAAAAAATGAGAGAGGTTATTGAACCAGGAATTAGTACAAAAGAATTGGATAGTATTGCACACGATATTATCAGAAAAGAACGTGCTATTCCGACTTTCTTGGGTTATCAAGGTTTTCCGGCATCAATTTGCGCATCTATTAACGAAAAAGTTGTTCATGGAATTCCACACGAAGACGAAATTGTTAAAGAAGGCGATATAATCAGTATTGATGTTGGTGCAACTTATGCAGGTATGGTTGGTGACGGAGCTTGGACTTATCCTGTCGGAAAAGTTAGTGACGAATGTCAAAGATTACTAAAAGCTACAGAAGAAGCTCTATTTGCTGGTATTGCGCAAATGAAAGCCGGCAATGTTTTGGATGATGTTTCCGGTGCAGTTGAAGCAGTTGCAGTTAGAGAAAAACTAGGTATTGTTCGTCAATACGGCGGTCATGGTGTTGGTCATGAAATGCACGAAGAACCGTTCTTGTTTAACTATAAAGTTGGCGACAGGACTTTATTAAAATCAGGTTATGCAATCGCAATTGAGCCAATGCTAAATTTGGGTTGTGATGAAGTTGAAGTTGCCGATGATGAATGGACAGTAAGCACAGTTGACAAAAAGCCTTCTGCTCACTTTGAACATTCTGTTTTGGTAACAGATGACGAACCAATAATTATTACGCAATTGATGGAGTAGAATTATGAATTATTACATAGGCTTGTCTATGGCTGCTTCGTCAGGTATGGATAGTGGGGTTGCTGTTCTTGATGAGGACAACAACCTTATACTGGTTGATAAACTTTATACAATGAACGACGTGATGTTCTTTTTTGATAATTACCCGTCGTTGAAGTATTCCAAAATTTGTGCATCATTGGTTTGGGATAGAACTATGCTTAATGGTAAATGGCGAATACTTGGAAAGCCTTATCAACAAGTTGCGACAAATAAATTAATCCCAAATCGTGATGGTTGGACACATAGATATTCAACAAGAGGTTGCGAATATTTTAAATCTTTAACTGAAAAAGGTATTGAAATTAACCGATTTGAACTCTATTTGACCCGTCAGAGTTTGCATTTGGATTCTTGTTATAAAGAACGTTCTCCTGCGGATTGCAAATTTTTGCAGCAAACTTTGCGTTTGGAATGGGATTTGGATTTGCCGACAAATATGATGCCAATGGCACAATTAGAGGCGATTATTGGTGCAATTTTGGCAAAAGAAAATACAAAACATCCTGAAAATATCAAAGTTATTTCAAGTTTTAAGGACATGAACGTAATTGATGTTGTCAAAAATCCGAAAACATTGGATAGATTAGCAGTGTAAAATTTTAAAAACTTGCTCGGTAGTGTAGAGTGTTTAATCTCTGCTGCCGATTAGGCTCAATGCTAATCCTACTGCTGCACCAATTCCGGCTCCCCACCAAAACTTACTTCTTTTGATTGCTTTGAATGCTGAGGCGCAAGTGTTGTCCATTAGAGAAACATCTTTTTTGTAGTTTTTGAAATTCTTGCTAAAACCGTCTTTTAGCGATTTTACTTTTGCGGGATCGGAAACTTCTTTATCTAATTCAATACATTTTTTAGTAATGTCTTTAAGGTTTTCGCTCAATCCCATTTCTTGCAAAACCATTTTGCTTTCGGTTGAAACCTTGTCTTGTTCAACTTCTTTGGCAATGTTGGCAAGAGTTGCGATTTTGGTATTTGCTTCATCTTTTGTGATATCGAAAGCTCTTTGGACAAAAACATCTTTTTTAACCGGAAGATAATATGCGTTCATTCCGATTAAGCCACCTGCAATAGTTGCCCCGATTTTCTTTTTCTTAGATGCAGAAGGTGATGTTGGATAATATGCCATATTAGGGTTAATTTCGGTCATGCGTTTGCCTCATAAATTTAATTTGCTGACCATATTAAAGCTCGTAAAAATATTTTTTGCTAGGCTAATTTCAAATTATTGACAATTTTAATAACGTCTTTATGAATTTCTTCTATAGATTTTGTGGCATCAAGAACCTTAATCCTTTGAGGTTCTTGTTTTGCTAATTCCAAATAACCTTGTCTAACTCTGTTATGGAAGTCAATTCCGGCACTTTCCATTCTGTCTTTTTCTTTGCCGACACGTTTCATAGAAGTTTCTACATCAACATCAAAAACAAGTGTCAAATCAGGTTTTTTGCCATTTGTTGCAAGATTATTTAGCATATTAATTCTATCAATATCCAAACCTCTGCCATAACCTTGATATGCAACGGTTGAATCTATGTGTCTGTCGCAAAGAATGATTTTCCCCTCTTTTACGGCAGGATTTACGATAATATCAATGTTTTGCGCTCTATCTGCAAGGAATAAAAAAGATTCGCAACGGTCAGAAACTTCTCCATCATAGTTAAGAAGAATTTCTCTAACCTTTTCTCCCAAGCCTTTCCCACCGGGTTCACGAGTTAGAACAACTTCTTTGCCGTTTTTCTCAAAATATTCGGCTAACAACTTCATTTGAGTAGTTTTTCCGCAGCCGTCAGGCCCTTCAAAAGTAATAAATAATCCTTGCATATTTTTTTAACATAAAAATAAAATTTCCCCTTTCTTGATGGCACCCATCCCTACCCCTTCCCTCACAAGGGCAGCGAATAAAATACATCTTTTAGATAGACAGACTGAGCCGACTTAATAATCTATATTTGTATTTTCTTACTAATTATGTTAAAATGTACACAATTAGAGGAGAGATTATATGACTACCAAAGTTACAAAATTGAAAAATAATATTGAATTTGCTTATAAAAGAAATCCTGATACTCCTAGAGTTGCGTTTTATTTAAACTTTTCTTTGAATAATCCGTCATCACAAGCCGGAGTTTATTCTTTGATGGTAAGACTTTTTATGCAAGGTACTACAAACCGTACGGCGCAACAATTGTCAGAAGAATTGGATAAATATGCGATTGAATTTTCTGCAGAAATGAAACTTGATTATGTAAAATTCAAGTTTGTATGTTTGAATGAAGATTTTGAACATGCAATGGTTATTTTTGAAGATATTGTTAAAAACACAACTTTTGAAGAATTTGAAAAAGAACGTACAAAACTTGAAGGTGAAATTATTGCAGAATTGGATTCTCCTCGTGCAAAAATCATTGACAGTTATTACAAAAATATCTACGAAGGTCACAATTACGGTTTTACAAATACTGTTATATTAGAAAATCTTAAAAATATTTCAAAAGAAGATGTGAAAAACGCTTACAAAGAAATCGTTAATAACAGTAAAAAAGTTGCGGCTTTTGTTGGTGATTTGGATTTTGATAAAGTTAATAATGTTTTGAATGAAAAATTTGGTGATTTAGCTCAGTCAGTTGATGAATTACCGGTTTTGAGAAAACCTGAATTAGCAAAATCAAAAGAAGTTGATGTTATTCAAGCTGACTTAAATCAAGCACATATTTTGAAAGGTTGGCTTGTTGGATCTGCCGATAGTAGTGATTACCCTGCTATTGCGTTGTTAAATATAATTTTGGGCGCAAGCGGTTTGTCATCAAGATTGTTTTTGGAATTGAGAGATAAAAAAGGATTGGCTTACGTTGTAAGAAGTGCTTACGATGTTGCAAGATTGTCTGCTAATTTCTCAATTTATATTGCAACAGAACCTAAAAATATTGAAACTTCTTTGAAAGGTTTTGAAGAAGAAATCGAAAAAATTAAGACAGTTCTTGTTTCAGAAGAAGAACTTGAAAACGCAAAAAATAATATTTTCGGTAAATGGGCATTTATTAGTGAAACAAATTCGCAACAAGCTAATTGGCTTGCACATTACGGAATAATGGGATTTGGATTTGATTTCCACAAAAATGCGGTTGAAAAAATTAAGTCTGTAACTCCTCAAGATATTATGGATTGCGCAAATAAGTATTTCAATGACAAATACGTTTTGACAGTGCTAAAACCGTAAAATTGAATACTTGTCTAATAGTATAAGCTTCAGAAATCTTAAATAATGTTTCTGAGGTTTATTTTTGCGTGAAAAATCTATATCTGATTTTTTTTATTTTAATATTGATTTTTTGTACGGGGTTTTCGGAGTCGGTTATTGATGCGTCAATTTCTTATCAACCAAATGTCGAAAAATTAGAAATGATTTTCAAATCTTTTATGCCGATAAAAAGTGGTGTGATTTACACAAAAGTCCCGAGAGGTTTGATTGTTAGTGTTGATGAAGATGTGTTTTTTTATCCTCATGAGGCACGAATTAAGGAAAGTTCTCTGTATGTTTTGGATACAATAACCCTATTGCTAAGCAAGCTTCCGAACTATTGCGTGATAGAAAATCATACGGAAGAAGTTGGCGAATGTGGGGATTATGAAGAAAACTGGGAACTTTCTATTGCAAGAGCGCAAAATATTGCAGAATATATGTCTATTGCCGGAAATTTGCCTCAAGAAAAAGTTTTTTCTATTGGTTTTGGCGAACTAATGCCGTTCAAAGATAATGTTTCTTCAAACACAAAAGGTTTTGACAACAGAGTTGATTTCGTCTTAATAGAATATGATGTTAAGCGATAATGCTTTGACGAAGTCTTGTTGTTCTGTTTTCGCTTAGGATGTTTTTCAATTTCATAATACCTTGAGCGTGAAGTTGGCAAACACGAGATTCTGACATATTGATTGTTTCGCCGATTTCTTTTAATGTCATGTTTTCTTGATAGTAAAGAACCATGATAATTCTTTCACGTTCCGGCAATCTTTTCAAAGCTTTTTCAAGTTCTTGTTTAACGTTTTGTTCTTCTGCTTTTTCTTGCGGATTAAGTTTGTTTTCATCTTGAATAGTGTCAATGATTTCTACGCTATCGTCGGTGTTTCCTCGTTTGTCGTAAAGCGAAGTCATTGTTGTGTCTTCTGCAAGAAGTTGGCTAACCTTGTCAGGCTCCATATCAAGATAGTTTGCAACTTCTGTAGTTGTTGGTATTCTGCCTAAATCTTGTTTAAGTTTTTCTTGGGCAGCTTTAATATCTTTAATTTTCTTTCTTACGCTTCTAGGCAAAAAGTCTTGCGCTCTAATTCTATCTAAAATTGCGCCACGTATTCTGATAAGTGCGTAAGTTTCAAATCTTGTATTCTTTTGGGGGGAGTATCTTTCGATAGCATTTATAAGTCCTTCAACACCGTAACCTGCGATGTCTTCAATAGAAATAGTTGCAGGTAGAGTAACTTTTACACGCCCAACAACATATCTAATCAAATAAATATATTGAACAATAAGGGTATCACGTGCTGCTTTGTTAGATTTATCTTTAAGATATTCTTCCCACAAGGCAGTAAGCTCGTCTTCTGACAACCTTTTAATGTTATTATACGATGTAAAATCAAAACTCTGGCTCATTAAACTTCCCAAATTATTGTTCTTTACATATCTATTCTATCTAATATACAAATTGTTACATCATTTAAAAAGAGGAAATGTTTAAGTTTTGTTAAAGAATATAAAGTAGATTTTGACAAGATAAAAGCAGTAGCTTTTAGTGAAAAGTGAGAAGTGAAACGTGAAAAGTCCGTATCAAAAGCAGCTAGGCAGCTAAGAAGTGAAGCAGCTAAGCAAACATAAAGTCCTCCCTTGAGGGAGGATTTAGGTGGGTGCTTCCCCGAAAGGGAAACATTTAACCTTCCTTGTAAAGTAAGGGGGACCGCTTGCGGTGGAAGGATTTGTTATATGTCTTGCGCAGACGGCGGGAACTTTTTGTGTAAAAAGTTCCACAAAACCACCCACAC
>CALEJY010000319.1 GCA_937898445.1 uncultured Candidatus Melainabacteria bacterium
TTGCATTAAAAAAGCAAGGTCTAAAAGCCTTGCTATTATTGTGTTTTAAATATGGACCTTGACATACGATTTAACACTCCAAATTCGCCAAATTGCTGCCTAGTCTATGATTTGGGCATGTTCTGAAGCTACATTTTTTCTGACACGAAATTCTGAACTCCTGTAGACAAAAAATTGCAGACCTATTCTGAAATTCCACAAGAGAGCCAATCTCCTGAAAATTTGTTTGTTGACACAAATTACAAGGAGATTTTTTATGACACATTTCCCAGACTTAGACGAACAAACAAGATTAGTTATGCTCAGTGAGTTAGATTTTGACCTCAGAACAGGTTTGTTTTATGAGCCAAAATCTCTGACTGCTACAGGCATGTTTACCTACAAAAGACTGCTGAAAGAGTGTTTTTCTACTGGAACCCCTGATACTTTGCAACAAAAACTCTTACCCTCTTACTTTAGAGAAAAAGACAGTATTGGAAGAAAAATTCCGTCTAACATTCGTGAAACTCTTGCATTTTCCGACTTCAATCGCTACTATGTTCGAGCCTTGTTAGTGCGTGCGTTGAGTGAAAACAGAAAACTTTGTGTGTATCGTGCAAAACAAGTTATGCATGAAAGACAACAATCTAAATTGCTTGCTACAAGAGTTTTCTTCGACAATAGAGAAATTGGCAGGTTGTTAGAGATATGCAGGGATTACCGAAAACTGTTCAGTCCCAAAGTCCAACTTGAACTTCTAAAACCAAATTCTGGTCTTAGTCTAAAATTTGTAGGAAACCCTATGTGAAAATTCTAGGTTTATGCAATTTTTCGGTGTTATTTTTATCTTACAAGTGAATTTTATCTCTGCAAATCGTCTGCAATCTATCTATTTTTTATCTGAAAATTTTGACAGTATCCATTCCAAAAAATCTACATTTATCTCACGACTTTCGACCAAAATGCTAACTTGTTTAGCATTTTGGCGCATTTTGCTTTCCTGAAAAATTTTCTAACTGTTTTCTGTTATTTTTGTGAAAAATACTACACCTCTGCAACAGTCCAACAACTGCAAAACAACAGAAACATTTTCGCTGAAAGTTTTATTTTGCTTGATTTTTTCTTTTCGACTTCACCGACAACACTTTTTTCTCTCTAACAAAAGAGTATTAGAAGTTCTTCACAACACGTTTGAAGTTTGGATTTTGGGACATATCGTAGAGTATTCCACCTATCTCGTTTTTCGGAAGAACCATTGATGGGTTAAGTGATAGAATTTGCAAAAGAATTTTGATAGAGGAAATACTCATTTTGTGGTCTTTGACAAGACTTCTAAGACACAACAGCCATTCTAAGTCGTTCTCTGTGTAGAGCCTTTTCTGAATTTGACCTGTCTTTACTCTGTGAGTATGGATTAGTTTTTCTGAATCGTATGTTCTTAATCTATCTGGGGTTATTCCTAACATTTCTGCTACAATAGCAGTCGTTAGCATTGGAGTATCTTTCCCCAACTTTTTTCTTCTTACCATATTTATTCCTCGTATCTTTTCTATGATAGTATATTTGCGTGATTATGCCTATTAGGGTATTAGTATTCTATGAAAGACTAAATAATTTCATACGAAAACACTATTTACAGATTTATGGTTAGCAGGTATTATTATTTTGGTTTTATTATTTGAAAGGTTATTTAAATGGCTGGTGAAGAAAATCAAAATTCAGATGTTGATGGTTGTGCATCTTGTGTTGGTTGTATTATTTTTTTAACTGTAATATTGCCAATAATAGTTGCTATATTATGGATAATCGGTGCAGGAATAACTTGTTTAATCAATCCTAATGCTGAAATATGTCAACCTGTAGAAGAAGTTAAACAAGAAAAAGTTCAAGAAGTTGTTCCTACAAACGAAACTCACAATGGTATTGCTTTTGAAGTTATCTCAAAAAGATTAGTTAACGAAGCTTACCTTAGAGGGTTTGGAATTCCGTCTATGGGAAATTCCCCAGTTCTTGTTATTACTGTGAAAATCAAAAACAATGGCAAAGAACCTTACAAACCTCATATTAAGGCTAGATTGCTTGATGAAAATGGGGCAATTTATGCAGGAAATGTTTACACAAATGTTATGGAAATTCTAAATTCTTCACAAAATATATTGAATCCGGGAATGGAAAAAACTGAAGTGTTGTATTTCAAAATTCCTGAAGAGAAAAATTTCACTATTGAATTCCAAGACGGAACATTCTTTAGCGACACTGTTTCGATAAAATTATAACAAAATGAAAGGTTAACTATGAAAAAGAGTATCTTATCTTATTTATTCTTGCTTTGTGGAATTGCAGTTATTTCTACTGGTTGCATTAAGGCTGACACAACAATTACTTTTGACAACAAAGACAATATGAAAGTTGAAACAACTGTACTTTTCCCTCAAGAACTTATGAAATATGCAGATTCCAATGCTGACACATCGAAAGATGACTTAACCAAAGATATTGATACCGAGGCTAACGGAATAAAAATCGAAACAACCGTTCAAAATGTTGATAGCAAAGACGGTGTAGGAACAAGAAAAATCGAGATTTGTAAAAATATCTCTAAAGCAAAATTCAGTAAAATCTCAATGCTTATTCCTCAAAATTCTAATGGTAGCATTCTTAGTGTCAAGAATTATGTTTTCTTCAAAAAATATATTTTTAGAGGACAGTTGGAACAACCTGAAAAAACGAAAACAAAAACATCTGATTCTAAAGTTAATCCTAACGACCTTATTTCGTCAAAATTACGAGTACAAGTACCAAAACAGGCAATAGATGTGAAATCTAACACAAATGTTAAGGACGCTGACAACACGAATATTTATGTTTGGAAAATTGATTATTCTAAAGAAAATCCTATTAATTTTGAATTTTGTTTGATTAACTGGTGGGCAACAGGCGGTAGTGTCGTTGGTTTATTGTTGTTAGTTGTTTGCATTATCTTAAGTCGCAAAGGGAAATTGGGTTTTGCTAAATGTTTCCAAAATCTAAAAATTTCCTTGAATTCAAAAACAACTGCAAAGCAGGAAAAACAAAAATCCCCTGCAAAAATTATAGGTATTTCTTTGATTATTTTAGTAGGTTTAGGAACTGCAATTTTCTTTTCTCTTCCAACAATTTGCAATACTCTTGTGGACAATAGTATTAAGAATGTCTATGTTGGTGAAACTGAAAAAGCAATGAAAATGATAGAAATTGCAAATCTTTTGAATACCAACAAAGACAATGATATTTCTAAAGAAATATTTGCAAAAGGGCTTTCAGAGCTAGAGAAAAATGACAGTACTACTGCAAAAGCATTTTTTGACTTGGTTGCAAAAACAAAGTCTGAAAATTCTCAAAAATATAGTCAGGAACTTTCTGACAAAGCCGTTAGTGCATTGAATGCAAACCAACTTGCAAAAAGCAAAAATCTAATAGAAGCTGCTGCAAAATTTGACTTGAAAACTGCTCAAAAAACACATGCTGATTTTGCAAAGAAAAACTTAGCCTTATTCACAGCCAAAAAGTACAACGAAGCTCTAACTGTATGCGACATTTTGCTTACATTGAAACCTGAAAACCATGAAAATTGGTTCAGAAAAAGTTTAGTCTTGATGAACCTTAATCGAAACAAAGAAGCAGTAGAAGCATTCACCAAAACAATCAATTTGAAAAATGATTATGCTATTGCATACCTTGATAGAGGATATATCTACCAAACAAAACTTGCAGATTATGACAAGGCTCTATATGACTTTAATCAGGTAATCCGTTACAGTCCAGACAAAAAACAAATTGCTCTTGCAAGAATTAGCATAGCCGAAATTTATACGAAAAAGAGAGATTATCGCAAAGCAATGGATAATGCATGGCTAGCGAAAGAATTGTATGAGTTGCTAGGAAATTACGAAAAAGCAGACGAATGCTATAGATATTTTGATTATGTTGCAGAATTGGAATGCAACCGACCAAATGGGTACTGTTACTACTAAAAAGGAGAAAAATATGAAAAAATTTGCAATTATTTCAGCAGTATTATTTTTAGGTTTATCTACATCTGCAACTGAATTGAATAGTATTTTTTACGGTATCAGAAGTGGCATAGACACCCTTTCAGATATGAATAGGTTAAGAGGGCAAGTTATCCAAACGAACGCCCAAAAACAAGAATTGGAAAACAAACAAGAAACTTTGCAAAATTCACAACCGCAAAATACCAATTACTCTAACTCTGAAACACCAAAAACAAATAGTAGTTTTGTCCCTTCTTCGGCAGAAGACGAAGGCACTGCATTTACGGCAAAATCGAATTATGCTATGGGAAACATTTATTTGAAGCAAGGAAAATATCGAGAGGCAATAGATAGTTACTACAATGCCAAAATGTTATTTGAGGCTATTGGTGATACTGAAAATGCCCAAAAATCAGAACAGGTTATAGAATATGCCCAAGAAATGCGTTGTGAATTTGGTGATTATTGTCAGTAGCATAGCTTTTATTCTTCATGAAGAGGGTCTTTTTTGTGAACTCCCATACGTAAGTCATAATATTTACGTTTATGCTCATTATTAGTAATTGGAAGACTATGTTTATGTACAATACAAGTATATAGTTCTTTATGCCTTGTCGGAAATAGAACTATAAATGGGTATGGTAATTCATAGTTTTTATAAATATTCTTTACATCTTCAAATGTCATTGGTATAGCAGTAAATGCATCATCTAAACAATGTTTATTTGAATGTCTAAGAAGTTCTTTAATGCATTCTTCCACTATTCCTTGGTCTATCATTCCTTTTGATAAAATAGTTTTCTTCAATAGCTTTTTTTCATCAATTAGTCGTATCAAAACATTGTATATAAGTTCATATTTGCATTTGTAAAACTGCTTTTTTAATAAAGTATTCTCGGAAATGGTTTTTAGTTCGCAATTTTGATTAGGACAGGCATATCTTACAGCTTTCTTAGGTCCATAATAATCATAAATTTTTAACAAAGAGCCACATCGTGGGCATTTTGGATTTTTTACTTTAAGTCTTTTTTTATTTTTGCTAAGCATTCTTATACTATACCACATAAATCTTAAAAATGTGGTTTTGTTAAAAAATCGCTGTATCCCAATGGTCGCAAGTTATTTAGCCTATTTTTGGACTAAATTTGGGCTTTTGCATATAGAATAAAATACCCCGAAATAGAACATAACAGAATTTATTAATATGTAGGCCTGCAAAAATTAGATAAGAAAAAAGAATAAAAAGGAGAAAGTAGAAAAATGAAACAAAATATTTTACAACTTACAGGTTCAAATTTTTCGGAACCCGAAAAAAGTATGTTAGCAGAGTTACTTCACATTATTGTTGAAGAAATCGTAAGGGAGGTTTGCAATGACTAATTTTGAAGAAAAGAAATTTTTACCAGTTCCTGTAGTTCAACAAAAACAGGATTATTCACAAAACGAATTTGCGGAAGAAGTCCAAGAGGACTACGAAGCAGAAAATGCTAGTGTTGAGGTTATTAGAATACTAGTGAAAATCGACAATAGGACAGAGCCACAGACCAAAAGTGAAGTAGTTATGTCCCAAATTCGTACCGTTGGAAAAAATGGTAATGAATTTACTATTAGACTGAATAGTAGAGATTTGGCAGATGTTAGGAGTTGGAAAACTGCAATATCAGCCGTTACCGCAAATTTAGATATGCCCATGAAAGAAAAAGATTTCAGGGAACTCAAACAAAAATGGTACGAAAACGCAAAAAACAAAAATATTTTTGCATGTGCAGGTAACCAAAACGGTCAATTTATTTGGGCAAATGCAATTTATGATTTTGCAACACAAAAACTTACTTATGCTCAAAAGATTGATGAAACGAAAAATTATGACAGCGTTGAAAATTCACTCGTTGACATGGGCAATACTTGCAGACCAATGCTCTACCCTGTAGAGAGAAAATCTGAAGATGTCTTTAGAGAGTTTTTTACTACCTTATGTCGAACTTTTCCAAAATCAGAGGTTTTGGTCTGTTTTGGAATGGCTTTAGGTACTATCTTTTGGGATATTTTCCAAAAGGAAGCAGAGGGTGTTCCGCCGATTTTCTTCATCGGAGAATCAAATTCAGGGAAAAGTACGATAGTGAAAACAATATCGGCAATTTTCGGATTGTGCAAAAACTCCGACTTTATGAGTGGAAATTCGACACCTTATGCAATTATGCAGGAACTTTATTCTCGTATGAATATCCCTGTATTTATTGAAGAATTACCTCCTGAAATCTTTGGAAAGTTAGCTCCTGTGGTGAAAAATATCTACAACGCAATATCTCGAGGTCGAGGGAAAAAAGACGGTGTCGAAAAAACGAAAATTTTGACAAATTTAGTTTCAACATCGAATCACTTCTTTAGAGATATTTCATTAGAGTTACTCTCTAGGATAGCGTTTGTGAACATGAAAAAAGGTGAATTCAATTTGGAAAATTTTCCGTACTTTGATGTCGAAAAGCGTAAGGAATTATCTCAAATTTTACCAGTATTCTTGCGTTGTAGAAAAGGAATAGTTTTGGTGTATAGATACATTTATGACCAACTTAACAAACTTATACCAGAAAAAGGTCGTCATATCTCTAATTTAGCAATTTCTTGCACAATGTGGTATTTAGTGAATTCTATTCTGAAATACCCTCTTGTGAATTTGGCACAAATAGCGATTGATTACAATGCAAAATACCAAAGTTACTTGAATTCCGAAGTCAAATCCTCCGACATTATTCTGAACGACATAACTTGTATGCTAGTTGCGGATAGACTTGATTATGGACAAGATTACAAACTTATCCATGGTACTACTTTGCGACTTAATCTTAACAGGTATATTGAGAAATTCAATGTTGCTAATCCGCAAAACATGATGTCCCCTGCACAATTCAGGCTTTTAGTGGCAAATGACAAACGTTTTGATACTAAATCTGTTGTTATGAAAGGCTTGAATAGAGCTATCTCTATTGATGTTTCAGGAAATGATTACTTGCTGGAAAAAATAAAAACGCAAAAGAATTACTGGTTTGCAAATCCTGCAAATAAAGGAAATGATGAGGATTAATTCTATTTGAAAATGAAAAACCACCCTGTGTAGTCTTATGCAGGGTTGGTTTTCAGCAGTACATAAAAACAAAAAGGAGTATAAAATATTATGATATTTAACTACAAAGACGTACTTAATAAATGGGAAAATCTAACATCGCTTGATTGTATTTACTATTGTAGAGTTTCAAGCAAAGAGCAAGAAAAAGGTACGTCTTTAGATGACCAAAAGGAAATATGTGAAACTTTTTGCAGAGGATACAAAATGAATATTATTGAGGGATTTTCTGAAAATGTTAGTGCTATGAAAGG
Source organism: uncultured Candidatus Melainabacteria bacterium (assembly GCA_937898445.1). Lineage (GTDB taxonomy): Bacteria > Cyanobacteriota > Vampirovibrionia > Gastranaerophilales > Gastranaerophilaceae > Stercorousia. The sequence goes on from CALEJY010000319.1 coordinate 7,389, forward strand.
CGGGAAAAGACCTAAGTTTAATAAAATGGTACAAATGTTCAAAGACGGTAAAGCAAAAGTGCTT
>CALEJY010000320.1 GCA_937898445.1 uncultured Candidatus Melainabacteria bacterium
ATACGGACTTTTCACGTTTCACTTCTCACTTTTCACTAAGAAAAGCTGCTTTTACATTGGCGGAAGTCTTAATCACTCTCGGAATAATCGGAGTTGTGGCTGCACTTACTATGCCGTCATTGATGGCGAATTATGAGAAAAAGAGAACTGCAACTGCCGTGAAAAAAGCTTATTCAGAACTTTCACAAGCCCTTAAACTTGCAGAAGTTGATTATGGAGATATGGAACATTGGGATTATCCTGATGGTGGTGATGTTGAAGAAAATAAAGCATTTGTGAATAGATATATTACACCTTATTATAAGGGAGTTACGATGTTGCAAGATGGAAGTGTTCCTGGTTGGACTACAATATCTAAAACTGGTATTAATTTTATATCTTCAAATGGAACTATATTTTCAGGTAAGCCTAATTCTACAAATGCTTTTTATGTTTTAATTGATGTTAATGGTTTCAAAAAACCTAATAAAATGGGAACAGATATCTTTTATTTTACAACAAGTACCGGTAAACTTATGCCTGATGGTTGGGAAGATGGTTTGACCAGAGAAATGATATTAAATGGATATTCTCATAATGGGCAAACATATATTTGTAAAACTGCGAGAAGCGAGAGCGATGATGCTACCTTACTAGCACGTCACGCATGTACTTCTTTATTAATGATCGATGGATGGGAGTTCAAAAAAGATTATCCGTGGAAATATACAGGAAGTGGTTCATATTAATTTCGTGATATCATGATGTCATGAAAAAGTTGGAAGATTTCAAAGAAGAAATAAACAAATGCTCCAAATGTGGCTTATGTCAATCAGTTTGCCCGATTTATAAGTTGACAGGTAACGATTGTGCGGTTTCTCGTGGAAAATTTGTTATGCTTGATGGAGTTTTGAAGGGTGATTTAAAACTCAACAAAAACATCAACAAATATTTAGATTTGTGCCTAAAATGCGACAAATGTTCTAACTTTTGCCCAAGTTCAATAGATGTTTGCAAAATATTGGAAACCGCAAAATATGAGTATGAAAAAAAATCGTTATTGGGAAAATTTATCTTTTTTTTGGAATCAAAATATGTTTTCGGAAATCTTTTGAAATTATTTAAAACAATGAAAAATTCCCATCCCTTGCGGGCGTGGAAGCAGCTCTTTGCGAGTGGAGCGAGTAATAGAGATGTAGGGGCGGGGGAAAATAAATTGAAACTCCTCTATTTTAAAGGTTGCGTAAACAATATTTTCCCTCAAACAGATGAATTTTTACATAAATTATTTGATAATTCAAATGTCGAAATTATTGAAAAAGATTTTGATTGTTGTGGATTACCGTTTTTATCAAGCGGAAATTTGGAGAGATTTGAAGAAGTTAAAAAGCATAATTTAGAATTAATGGATTGTGATTTTGATTATATATTGACGGATTGTGCGAGTTGCGAAAGTACGTTGAAAGGGTATAACCCCTCACCCTGCACCCTCTCCCCGTTGGGGCGAGGGGAAGAAAACTTTATTTCTTTAGGTGAATTAATCGCAAATCAGAATATAAAATTTAAGTTTGAAAAACCTATTAAAGTTACGTTTCACAAACCTTGCCACCTTGAAAACGATAATTTTTGGTTGAAAATTATTGAAAATTGTGAAAATGTTGAATATGTAGAAATGAAGGATTACGATGAATGTTGCGGTTTTTCAGGTGAATTTGCAATAAAAAATCATAAAATTTCTATGCAAATTTCAAAACAAAAGGCACAAAATGCAATCAATACAGGCGCAGATTATGTTGTAACGACTTGTCCTGCATGTGTTTTAGGATTGAAACAAGGAATGTTAGGCATAAAAAAAACGCCTAAAGTTTTGTCTTTAAGCGACTTTTTAAATTTAGCTATAAATGTTTAAATTTTTTCGTAACAGACTATGCCTCTACGCATCCAAGCATCTTTGCCTCTAAACATCTATTTCCCCAATTCACTAGCTTTTTTAGTAGTTTGGTCGATTACGTCATAGAACAATTTGTCTGAATGCTCGTTATTCATTACAGAAATTCCAACGAATGTGCAACCACCCTTTGTTGCAACGTTATCAATCAATGTTTGAACAGGGATTTCTCCTCTTTGCATAACCATTTTAGCTGAACCGATTGCGGTTTGTGTTGCAAGTTCAAGAGATTTTTCGTAATCAAGTCCAAGTTTTTCGCCTGCACGAGCCATATCTTCAATAACTTTGTAGAAAAATGCAGGACCTGAACCTGAAATAGCGGTTACAATATCCATTTGAGCTTCTGTTACTTCAACGGCTTTTCCTATATTTGAAAGAAGTTCAAGAACAAATTCTGCATCTTCTTCGTTTGCATAAGCTCCCTTGCAAACTCCGCTCATCCCTTCCAAAACAAGTGCCGGAGTGTTTGGCATTACTCTAACAACTCTTTGCATTCCGATAATTTTTTCGATTTTAGAAGTTGAAACACCTGCGCAGATAGAAACAAGAAGTTTGTCTGGAGTTAGTTCATCTTTAATTTCTTCCAAAACAGATGCTGCATAATTTGGTTTTGTTGCGATAAATATAATATCGCTTTCCATTACTAATGCACGGTTATCAGTGATAACATCAATTCCTAGTCTTTGAGATGCAAGTTCTGCAATCTCGCAATTAACTTCAGAACCCTTAATATTTTCTTTTGGTAAAAATTTTGATGAAATCGTGCCTTTAATGATAGCACTAGCCATTTTGCCACATCCGATAAATCCGATTTTACATTTTTTGTTCATATTATTTAACCTGTCCCTCTTTTGTAGTTGACTAAATAGTTTTTTTAATTTACATTGGAATTATACGACAAATATAAATTAAAAGGAATAAAGAAAAATGAGACGTACACTAGAAGGAACAAAAATTAAAAGACAACACGTAAGCGGTTTTAGAGCTAGAATGGCAACTCCGGGCGGACAAGAAGTTTTGAACAGAAGACGCGCTAAAGGTCGTCATAAATTAGCTATCTCTGCTAAAAAACGTGCTTAATCATCTTTTTTACTTCATTATTTGGTAAAATTGGTGAACTTGAAAAATACTTCAAATGCAGCAGGTCTTAATATTAGGCATGCTGTATTGTTGTGAATGAAATTATTATATGTTACCAAAACAATTTAGACTAAAAAATAAAGCAGCTTTTTCTGCAACATACAGAGTAAAAAACTCATCCCACAAAGGAGGAGTTACTTTGTTTGCCGGAATTAAAAAGAAAGATAGTGAAACTCCAACACGTGTAGGGTTTGTTGTTTCTAAAAAAACTCACAAAAGAGCGGTTAAGCGTAATAGGTTAAGACGCTTGATGAGAGAGAGTTATAGACTTGTTTTAAAAAATAATGATTTAGGAAATTCGCAAAATTACATGTCCTTAATTTTTGTCGGTACAGAGCATGCCTTAGGTAAAAATTTTGCCGAAATTCAAAATATAATTAATAATCTTATACAAAGGTTAAAATAATGCTTGAAGGAATTTTTGCAGAAAATGTTTTAAAACATCCGAATGTCAGACCGTATCCGCAACAACCGCAGGAAACTTCCGGTTATTATGTCGGTACTCAGGCAATTTACAGGTATTCATTAAAAGATTCTGATTATCCGACATTGATTATTTGTGATCCGATTTTTGATAACGCAGGAGGAGTGATTACTCCCGGATATTATGAACTTGCGCTATCTGATATGAGAGATTTTTTAATCCTTATTCAATCAAAAAATCCTGTTGCGGTTATTCCTGTTATAAAAATTGAAGAAGATGCAACAGAACAAGATAGACTAAATAATAAAGTTGTAAAAAAAGAGCTAAAAAAAGAGGAAAAAGCTCGAAAAGATACAAATGAAAAACGTGCTAAAGTCGGGATGTCACCGGATGTTCCACAAATTCACATGGAAGCTTCTATAGAGTATGACAGCAAAGGTCAATATTATTTAATTAAATATCAGCGAGGAACTATTAAGGCGTGGGGTGCTTTTAAAGGCTAAAATTTATCTTTACATTTCTTAAAATTTTTCAAAGTTCTGCAATTTTTGTTCCGTAAAATACTTTATATAAGTATGTGCAATCATGGAGATTTTTAATTAAATAAGAAAAGGAGTATAAGCTTATGGTATAGAAGTTGATAGTGATGAAAAAAGTCGAATTAATATTTCGTTACAAACACGCAAATAAATATTTTTTCAGACTTAATATTTAGTATAGTGATGTGCAAAAAATTTGACTAACAAACAATAAGGAGTATTACTTATGAACAAAAAGCAATTAATTATTGCAGCTATTGCCGCAACCCTTTCTGTTTCAGGTGCATTTGCAACCGATATTACAGGGATTACCGGCAATAATGGTATCTACAATATTACCCCTGACAAAATGAATGGTGAAGTTGGTTACAGAAAATATGACAACTTTAACCTTTCTGCCGGTGATATTGCAAACTTGATTTACAAATATGGTAATAGTAGAGATATTAATACCTTCATTAACCTTGTTCAAAACGGGGTTAATATTAATGGTATCTTGAATACTATGCGTGATGGCAACTTCTATAATGGACAGGCAGTATTTATTACTCCTGGCGGAATGGCAGTTGGAGCATCTGGTGTTTTGAACGTAGGTTCTTTGTCAGTTATCACTCCGACAAATGATGCTTATAATAATTTGAAAAGTGAATACACTAGCAACAATTTTGCAAACATCAATAACATTTCAACTTTGTTGAATAAATCAAGCAACGTAGGAAATATTTCTATTGATGGTAAAATCCTTGCAAGAGAAGGTGTTCAACTTAGAGGTGGACAAATTAATGTTGGTGCTAATGGCGCTATCGTAAACGGTATTACATCTACACAAGCATTTACAGATAGATCTACCGCAGCAACTCAAGCTGAAGCTTTATTTAACAACCTAGTAAATACAAATGGTATTAAAACTGCATCAGCATTTACAAAAAATGGTTCTAACATTCAAATTAAATCATCAACCGGTGTTGATATTGCAGGTAAAGTAATCAATGGTGCAGCTGATGCATCAGGAATTACTGCAGAACAAGGCAATAGCGGTGTATTTATTACAAATAGCGGCTCTAACGGAACTAAAATCTCTGGTTTAGTTCAATCAACACACGAATTAAACGTATTTAACAAAGCCGGCGATATGACAATTAACGGAACTCTTAAAAACGAAGGTGCAAACCTTAACGTTTCAAACAGAGGCGGAAATGTTGCTATCGGCGGTACTCTTTCATCAGATCGTGATATCGCAGTTACAAATAATAGTTCAACTGGAAGCTTAGCTTTCTCTGGAACTGCAAAAGGTGCTAACGCAAACTTCGTAAATGAAGGTGCTGGCGGTATGAACGTTACTGGCGCAGTTTCTGGAACAAAAGCAAGATTTATTAACCGTGGCGGTAAATTAGTAATTGCTAACACAGGTGATAAAGTTGCAGCAGATAGAATTGATATTGTAAACTATGGTAATGGCGGAATGTCTTTGGCAGGTGTTAAAGCTGAAGAAGGCTTGTACGCAGTTAACCACAAAGGTGATTTGGTTGTAGATGGTCACTTGACAACAGGTGATGATGCAACAATTAGCCTTAAAAATGCCGATACAGCCGGTAAATTCTCAGTAACTTCAAATGGTCATATTGATGGTCAAGGCAAAGTTGCACTTAGAAACCAAGGTGCAAATGGGATGACTATAGATGGTAAAGTTACTAATGATAATGCATTAGGTAATGCCGAAACATCAATTATCAACGAAAATGGCGCATTGTTAGTTAATGGTAAAATTAACAACAATGGTAACATGGCTATCAAAAATACCGGTTCTGGTATGACATTCTCTAAAAATGCAGTTGTTACAAACGAAGGTCAGTTGAAAGTTAAAAACTACGGTGCTGGCGGTATGACAATTGTTGGCGACATTAATAACACAGGTAATGTTACATTCTACAATGATGCAGGTCAAATGAAACTTGCAACAACAGAAGATGGAACAAAAGCCGGTAATATTACAAACGAAGATGGTAGATTGATTATCTGGTCAAGAAATAATTCAACAGGTATTTCAGCAGCTTCTTCTAGTAAAATTATTAACAATGGTAACGGTAATAGCTTAGCTATTAAACATACTGGTACAACTGCTGCAGGCTCAAGAGGTCTTGACCTTCAAGGCACAATTAAAAATGATGGCGAAACTGCAATTAACAACTACAGTGGAGATATGTACATCTCTGGTAATATCGAATCAGAAGGTTCTTTAGGTATTATTAACAGAGCTGGTGCAGGCAAAGCTGATTTCGCTAGTGCAGGTACAATTACAAGTGACAAGAATATCAATATTAAAAACTACGGTTCTGGCGATATGACTGTAAATAACACAATCACTAATAACGGTAGATTGAATATCATTGCAAATACTGGTAAATTGAACTTGGGTGGTACGGTTCATAACAATAGCAACGGTGCTTTAGATGAAAATAACGGCTTCTATGCAGTTGCTAGAGAGCAAGCTGCTGGTATCAATGTATCAAGCGGTTTTAAAGCTGATGGTGCTGGTCAAAACCTAATCAAAAACATTTCAGGTTCTGAAGGTTTGAGATATGAAGGCAACATCAACGCATCAGGCAGTCAGACTGAATTGTATAACCAAAAAGGTAATATGGCAGTTGGCGGAACACTTGCAACAACTGGTGATGGAAAAGTTGTAGTCTTGAATAAAGGTGATGGCTTGAAATTAGACGGAACAATTACAAGTGAAAAAGATGCCAAAATTGTAAACAAAGGCTCAGAACACGCAGACAATAATGCAAAAGTAACTACTCCAAATAAAATTTGGTTCTATGAAAAATTAAAATAGTAATAATAAAAAGAACTAAATAAAAAATAAACAACGGAACTTCTTTTAAAGATGTTCCGTTGTTGTATTATCAAACGAGGGATTAACGAGCAAGGTAAGAAGATTGCAGTTGATGAAGTTTCTTGGTACAAACACGTAAGAGAATTAGGGTATGAAAATATTCCTGAAATCTTTGATTATGAACCATTAACTATGAAAAAAGTACAAGGCAAAAATATTTTTGAATACGATTGTTTGACTAAATCTCAAAAACGTGAAATTTTGAGAAAATTAATTGAAGCTCTTAAGACTTTACACAATCTTGAACCGGCTCAATCTGTGAATATCAAAGATGTTGAAGATAATTTCTTGAATAAAACTTTCGATAGATTATCTAAAGTCGAAAAACTTGTTCCATAGTAAAGAGTTTGAATATTCTTTTTTTATTACTTTATTACCTTTTACTTGTTAAATAACTCAAAAGTAATAGATAAAAACATATCAGTTGGTAATAAAAATCACAGAAAATAGTAATATGTAATAAAATTTATTGTTAACTTCCCAAAAATGCAATCACAATAGGTATGTACAAGCGAAATTATAAGATTTATA
>CALEJY010000321.1 GCA_937898445.1 uncultured Candidatus Melainabacteria bacterium
TTACGAACATTTTCGTCGTTTTTCGTGCTTGCCACGTTTGATATCCATAATACACAGGATTACTTAATATGTCTTTGACCGCTCCATGCTCCCAATCAACGTCACCTCTGACATTTGCTTTGATTGCTCGTAAATGTGTTGCGATTTGAAAAGTGGTATGACCATCAAGAAACATAGAAAAGATCAAATTTACGACTTTAGAATCTTCATTCGGGACCAATTTAAAGCCTTTTTCTTTTTCTAGTTTTTCTTTGTCGTAACCAAAAGGGGGCTTACTCCCTACAAATTTCCCTTGGCTAACTGACAAGTGGCGACCACGTGCTAGGATTTCTTTCGTATATTCTAAGTACTCAGACCCTCTAAGTAATTCATCCCTGAACATTTTCTTATCGTATTTATCACTTAAATCATATATTTTTGATGGAGTAAGAACTTTGGTGTCAGTATGTTCGAGTGTTTCGATCAATTCACCGCAATCCTTTAAATCCCCACGGCTTAACCTTTGGGGTTCTACAACAAGGACTGCATCTATTTCATTTTTCTTGAACATATTCATAATCTGAACCATGACAGGACGATCTTTAATAGTTTCTCCCGAACCTACTTCACGATATATATTTTCTTCAGGGATCTTACTACCTAAATTATTGACAGCCCACGTTTGGAGAATTTCCTCGTGCCTTTCTAATGTAAATTCTACCCCGCCATACCCAGACCCTAGTGCTTCCTCACGACTCTTACGCAAGTAAACTATTATCCTCTTATATAATCTGAACTTTTCTATGATGTTATAGTCAAACATTATTAATTCCCCTTGTTACATATCAGTTTTGCGTAATCTTTAATTAATTGTTTTTCTGATTCATTTAAGCCTTCTGTTTTGCTAAGCAAATGATTTAATCGAACGAGGAAACATTGAATAGTGATTGTTTGGCCTATAGCAATGCCATTAATAATGTCTAAAGGATTGATGTCAAGTAAGTTACAAATAGATATTAATTTATCACGTTTCAAGTTCTGGATTTGGTTTCGTTCATATTTGCTAACTGTCATTTTCGAAACCCCGAGATGATCTGCAACCTCCTGTATGGTCATTTTCTTTTCTTTCCGTTTAGCCCTAATTAGCTCACCAGCGTTCATATTTTCACCTCTTTCTTCGACAAAAATATTATATCACAAGTAGGTTTACAAAAATAAATTTTAAGTTTACAAATATGCTTGAAATTCAAAAAAAAATATATTAGAATAACTTTTGTAAACCGTTAGTTTACTCTGAATAACCTGAAAATATACAAAATTGAAAGGAGGTGATCGGAATGGAGGCAAGGATGGTAAATAAAAATTATCTTAAATATTTAGTTGCCGAGAAGGGATTACAAATGAAAGATTTAGCAATAATCCTGGATATCTCTTGTCCATCTCTATATTCGAAAATAAAGGGAAAAGTAGAGTGGAAACTTTCAGATATGAAAAAAATAAAAGAGTTCTTGGAACTATCAGATGAGGATTTCAAAAAGATTTTTGGACTTTAGGAGGCTATATGATCCGTGAAAGTTATAACATCGGAGGCAAAATAGTAACCGCATACATACCTAACAAAACAACCGCTCGCAATTTAGAGAATTTGTATGACGTATGTAATGATCTGTTTAATGAATATGAAGATTGCTTTTATTCTAAAGAAAATTTTGCCGAGCTGAAAAAAGACAAGAACAATAAATTCATAAATACTAAATAGAAAGGTGTATTGGAATGACTAGTACGCATTTAAAGGTTCTTATATCAACTTTGACGGATAGAATTCTTGAGTTAGAAAAAGAGCTCAGGATAAAAGAATGGTCGATCAATAACTTACAAGAGAAATTGAAAGGCTTAGAAAAAAATAAGATAAAAAGGTAAAAAATAAGAAAAAATTGCAAAAAATAGTAAAAAAGTATTGACAAACAAAACTATTTTCATATAATAACAATCAAACATTAAAGGAGGTGTAAAAAAATGGCAAAACAAACACGCCCAAAATATCTAAATTTAAAATTTGAGATGATTAAAAAAAGCGAAACAATAGAAGATGTAGCTAAACTACTTGGGATGAGCAAATCTACATTTTTCAATAAATTAGCCGGGGTTACTGATTGGAGCATTGGGGAAATAGAAACACTTTGCGAACATTACGATAAAGACTATTACTATTTATTCCATGAGGATTTTCAACCAAGGAATAAATAAAGAATAAATAAGAGGTTAACATGAACATTTACGAAAAAATGCAGTTAATGAAAGTCGAATTGCAACAAAAAAATATTAAAAAGTCAGGCAAAAACAAATTTGCTGGATATAGCTATTATGAGTTAGGGGACATATTACCACCGATCAATGAGATATTGGCGAAATACAAAGCTTGTGGGTTTATAAGCTTCAACAAAGAAGAAGCAACCCTGACCATAATAAATTCTGAAAATATAGAAGAAAAAATCGAATTTACAAGCCCTATGGCAGGATTAACTTTAAAGGGTGCTCATGAAATTCAGAACTTGGGTGGTATTGAGACATATCAAAGGCGGTATTTATATATGGCAGCTTTTGAAATAGTAGAAAATGATTATTTCGATGCAGACCAAGGGAGAGATCAAGTAAGTAATAATAAGCCATCTTTAAACAACGATCTTAAAAATAAGATTAATAAGCAAATACTAAGATATTCGGAGTTATTACAAAAGCCTGTACCAGAAGTGACAAAAGAATTAGGGAAACTTGCAAAAAAAGACTTAAAGCTTATAAATGATGATGAAACTAATATGATTTTAAGTGTTTTAAATACTAAAATATCAAATATTGAGGAGAAAAATTATGTTGAATAACATGACTTTACAAGGAAGGTTTACACACGATTTAGAGAAAAAGGAAACCTCAAGCGGAATAGAAGTCTTAAATTTCTCATTAGCTTGGAATGAGAAATATAAAGAAAAAGAAACTACTCTTTTTCTCAATTGCGTAGCATATGGAAGCCTTGCTACTCACATTGTGAAATGGTTCAAAAAA
>CALEJY010000322.1 GCA_937898445.1 uncultured Candidatus Melainabacteria bacterium
TTCGGATTCTTAAGAGCAGTTGTAGTGTTTGGTAAAGCCCCAACGTCAGTTGCGCTAAGTGTAATGTCTGCATTTAATTGTTTGCCATTAACCGTTCTTGTGTTAGGTACAGCATTTGCATCCACTATATCATATGGAGTGTCTACCCGTGGCAGTTTAATCTTTTTGATTGTATTTGCCATTGTTGATTTTTACCTCCTTTACTTTCTTTTTTTCTTTACTTTTTACTTCTTACTTTTTTCTTTTTCAGAATGTACTTTTGCTATTCGCTGTTACTTTCACTTTTAAAAAAGTAAAAGTGATAAAAATTTATCATGTTAAAGTTCTCTTTGCGTTATATAAAGTACAATATATAACACAAAAAGAGCATATTTACAAAATCTAACAACAAAAATAATTAGATTACATAAATATAGCTCTTTTTGTTTTTTTGGTAAATAAAAAATTGTTTTTATTTAAGTTTTCAATTGTAGATTCCTCAATTACCCGTGAATAAAAACTTTGAGGCTATTAGTTATTTGCATATGAAAAGCATCACTTATAATAAAGTGATGCTTAAAAATTTTTATTTGGTTTTTTCTATTAAAGATAAATATTCTTCTGAATCAAACAATTCTTGCCAACTTCTTCTCAATATTTCATCAAATTCTTTACTTGTATTAAGATAAGTAACGTATCCGTTTTTTACAGCTATTGGCGGATAATCAAATTTTTCTCTAAACTCATTCCATTCTAAATTGCAATATAAATACGTTAAATAACTTTTATCAAGAGATACATCATCCAATTCTATTTGTAAAAATAGATTTTTACCTTTTGTTGTTTCTATATCCTTATCGCTTCTAATTATATATAAACAATATTTATCTTGACCTTGTTTATCATCAAGCATAAAAGATTCTTCACTATCATCCAAAATAGATAAACGATAATTTTTAAATAAAGGATTATTTTCCCCTAAATATTTAAAGACTCTTTTACAATAAAGTTTTAAAATTTCTCCTTTTATCAAGTCTTCTTTAGAAATATTTATATTCCGACCCTCTGGATAAGTAACCACTCCATTTTTTTCTTTTGCCGAAAATAATATACACGATTGCTTTTCTATATATTCTCCACCATATTTTTCCAACTCTTCTTCTGAATAGCCGAAATCATCAAACACAGTAAATTCTGAACTTTTATTTTTTACCATAGTAAAATCCCTTTTTATTTAAATTTCCAAATATCATATTTGGATATTTCTTTTATAACACATTTAGAAGAAAAAGTCAAGAGTTTTTTTGTTTTTTAAAATAGAGAGAGTCGTATTTCAGACTCTCTCTGAATTAATCGCTTGTAAACCCATCCATCGTCTGCAAACAATTAATTTGGATGTTATTAACCGTTTGCTTTATCTATATATCTAAAAATAAACCTGTGGTGATAAGGATTCTCTTTTTGCCATTTTTCACCTTTTTCTTCTATTCTTTTCTTAATTGTCCGTGGATACAAACCAATATTATATTTTTCTTTGAAATATCTACAAACTTCATTTACACAAAGCATTTGAAAAGAGTCATTTTCTTGCAAATCAATCACTTCAACTATTTTCATTTTCTTTTCTTTTTCTTTCTGAGCGCTATAATTACACCATCCAATTTCTGTGGCATTCTATAATGCGGTTCGAATGGTATGATAGTCAAATCCTGTTTCTTTTCTTATCTGTCCTGTAGTCATACCAGCATTAAAATAATCGGCAATTTCTTTCATAATTGGTCTGGAGCTTGAATTCATAATTTCAATCCAATCAATTTCATTAAAATTTATATAGTTGCTTAATTCACTTTTTAAAATATTAAGTTTAATAAATTCAAATAAACTTTCTCTACAATCTATTATTATTAATTTTATGTTATGTTCTTTTGCTAAATCAATTTTTATTTTATCTCTCTCAAAACTTCCTCTACCCCAATTTTGCACTTCTTTATAATGTTGTTGACCATGCATTTCTATTGCGACCTTTTCTCCATCAAATGTTTCAAAATATCCATCATAGCGATATAAACCAGCCCAATCAGGACTCCATTCTAATTTTGTATAATTAAAATTATTTCTTATTTGTTGAAACAGAGCTCTTAAAATTTTATTGGGCATGGAAACTGCTTTATTGTCGCAATTTTTACATGGGTGCGCTCTTTTACAAAAAATTCTTATGGAAGTATATTCACGCTCTCCACATTCAGGACATTTAAACCACATTTTTTCTTTTGAATTCATGCCTCTTTTATAAGGCAATTTTTTATCTTCAAAAAATTTAATTAGGTCAGGTCTAATTTCAGAAACCAAATTTTTCGTATTATCTGGAAGTTTGGTCTCCTTTTCCACTTTTCGCTCACAAATTGGACAGGTATATTTACGCTTCTATAAACTAATACCTAACATAGAAAAATTTTCACCACATTTTTTGCATTTAAACTCACATGAATCTTTCATTCTTGTAAATCTTAAAATTTCTAAATTTGGATTATTTTCCTATATTTTTTCTATTGAAAGTTGCACCCTCTTATTCCCCAATATTATCACTCCCTTTAAAATAGAGCGAGATATATTTCAATCTCGCTCTATATTATTTTATTTCTGAATTCCCGCTATCAATTCCTCAAAACTACTCCACCCAAATAATTTAGCTATCTATTCTCG
>CALEJY010000323.1 GCA_937898445.1 uncultured Candidatus Melainabacteria bacterium
TATCAGCATTTGAAGCAGCTGCAAACCCCTTATTATCAAAAGCTGAAATTTTTACATCTTTATCTTCTTTGGTTGCAGCAGGAGCTTTAGAAGATAATACGCTATCTTTTACTCGATTTTTAGGAGTTTCTTTTTCCAGTTGAAATGTATTAATACCTGTAGCAATTGTAAGTTGTTTTTCAGGTGCTAATGAATAAAAATCTGGGTATTTATTTAGAATTACATTTAATTGTTCTTCTGTAATACCCAAACGTTTTAAAAGATCAAGCTTTGCTGTATTTGATTTTACATCAACAGAAATCTTAACCTCTTTGCTATTATTTATAAGAGGTTTTGACAATTCTTGACTTTTTATAGATAAGTTATTATTTGAAAAATCGGTTTGTTTTACAGCCATTTTTAGCTCTCTCGTTTTAACACTCATGTATAAAAAAACATGCTAAAACCCATGATTTCAGCATGTTTTAGAATATTTACAAATATTTACATTCCACTAAACATATCATCTATTATATCCGGATTCAAAACAATTTTAGTTCTATTTTCTGTTTTTACAGAATTTTCATCCATAAACTGCAATAAATAATCATACAATTCCTTGTCAATTTCAAACTCTCCGTGTTTTGAACTACCGTTGGCATGTTTAAGTTGTTTGCCAGTATCTGCATTGTCAACATATACGTCATAAACTTGAGCGCCAGATGCAACATATTTTTTCACAGTGCGTGAAGGCGAACCATCTTCATACTTAATAGTTTCGTTTACTGTTTTTAATGTATCCAAATACTGCTTTACATTTTCTCTTTTAACTAATTGTGTATCAATACCACGAATATTTCTTTTATAAGTGGATTTTTTCCCATGTTGTAAAGCAATAGCTTCAATATTACTATCATCACCGTCATTACTTATAAATAAAATATTGCACCCATCTTTAATTGGATCTTTATAAGTTTGAGTTTGAAGAATTTTTTCATTCGGATTTGTTAAAGTTTGAGCCTGAACACCATTCAAAGGACTCATTGCAACTAATACCGCCAATGGAATTGATTTCATAAACGAACTTGTAGAATAAGATCTTTCTACATCATTTTTCTTATTTTTTCTACCTTCAAAATTTACCTGATTATAACCGTTTGTATATGATACCGGTGAAATTGGTCTGATTGACATGGTTTTTACCCCTACTATTTTTTACTTATTTCATTTTTAAGACCTATACAAAAATTTTTTTGCTAGACCTATTATTCATTAATTCCCTCTAAAGCTTATTATAGCAATAGATTTCAGATTTTGTAAAATTGTATATACTATATTAATATTTCTTTACACTTGCGCCGTTTTTTTGTTTGTTGTAATCTACATGGTGATATTAAGACTAATTACTACAAGTGTTGTAGAAATACATACAGAAAGAAGGAGAACTCAAATGAGTGAAAGAAAATTAGTTGGAACAGGCGAAATGTTCAAAAAAGCATTGGCTGGCAAATATGCTATCGGTGCTTACAACGTTAACAACATGGAAATTTTGCAAGGTATTGCAGAAGCTGCTGAAGAAACTAGATCACCAATCATCTTGCAAGTATCAGCAGGTGCTAGAAAATACGCTAACCAAACTTACTTAATCAAATTGGTTGAAGCTGCTCTAGCTACAACTACAGTTCCTATCGCTTTACACTTGGATCACGGTGCTGATTTCGAAATTTGTAAAGCTTGTATCGACGGTGGTTTCTCATCAGTTATGATCGATGGTTCTAGATTCCCATTAGAAGAAAACATCAGAGTAACTAAAGAAGTTGTTGACTACGCTCACAAACACGGCGTTTCTGTTGAAGCAGAACTTGGTAAATTAGCTGGTGTTGAAGATGACGTTAAAGTTCACGCTAAAGATTCAACTTACACAGATCCAGCAGAAGCTGTTAGATTTGTTAAAGAAACTGGTTGTGATTCTTTGGCTGTTGCTATCGGAACTTCTCACGGTGCTTACAAATTCTCTGGCGAAGCTAAATTAGACTTCGAAAGACTTGCTGAAATCAAAAAAGCTTTGGAAGATGCTGGTTTCCCTGACTATCCATTAGTATTGCACGGTTCTTCATCAGTTCCTGCTGAATTTGTTGCTAAATGTAATAAATTCGGTGGTCAATTGCCTAACGCTCAAGGTGTTCCAGAAGATATGCTTAACTACGCTTCTAAACACGGTGTAGCTAAAATTAACATCGATACAGACTTGAGATTGGCTATGACTTCAACTATCAGAGAATTTTTCGTTGAACACCCTGAAAAATTCGACCCACGTGAATACATGGGACCTGGTAGAACAGCTGTTAAAGAAATGGTTATGCACAAAATGCGTGACGTTCTTGGAACTGCTGGACACGCTGATGACTAGTGCTAGTCTAAAAACTCAACGATTTATGTATTAAATACAAAAAATCCCGTTTCTGTTATTGGAAGCGGGATTTTTGTTGTTATTAAAATTATTTCTTACGCTGCAACTTCATCAAATGCAACTTTTACTTTATCGCCAATTTTCAACATTGGATTTGTATGAATACCATCTTTTGCAAAGCCAACACCGTTTCTTTCCATAATCTTAACCATTCTGTCATAGATTTCTTTATTTGTTGGTCTGTAATTTGCATCTCCTTGATGTTCAGCAGCTAATTCACGTTTTGCATATTTCCAGTAGTTTTCAGCTTTTTGAGCAATATGTTCTTTGATTTCTTGTTCTGCTACTTGTTCAGTTTTCTCTGTTTTACCTGTTTGTTCTGATTTTTCAGCCTTGTCAGATTTTTTAGCTTTTTCTGCTGCTTGAGCCTCATCGGCTTTATCTGCTTCGGCGATTTCTTTTTCTTCTTGTTCTTCTTTTGCTTTTTCTTCGGCTGGAGTTGCAACTACATTGTTTGCCTCACCTGTTTTTGTGCTATCTTTTTCTGCAACTTTTGTTGTGTCATCATCTTCTGTTTCTCCTACAACAATCGGAGCGACTTTTGTTGCACTTGTTGAATCTGCTTTTTCTTCAGGTTCGTCAGGAATATCAGTTTCATCAAGAATTTCATCATAAGCACTATCAGGAGCTGCCGGTACTACTTCTTTATCTTCTTTTGGAGCTTCCGGTTTAACTTCTTCGGCTTTTTTGTCGTCATTTCCACCAAATACGGCATACAAACCTGCGCCAACTAATGCTGCAGCACCAACTGCAATAGCAGCTTTGCCTTTTTTGCCTTTAACTGCATTTTTGATAGAACTCCAAATTCCTTTTGATTCTTTTGCAGCAGTTTCTGCCTCTGATTTTAATCCCGGAGTTGCACCTGATGCAACACCTTCGGCTGCTGTTGAAGTTACAGGTTCAGCTGAAATTGGTTCGCCTAGCATTAATCGTTCAAAATCAGTTGCTTCACGTGTAACTGCTTGCGGTTTTGTATAAGGTTTCTTACCTGTTTCTGAAATTTCAGGAATTTCAATAGTTTTAGTACCTGCATTTGTTGAACTTGCTTCTAATTCTCTAAAATATTTTGAAACAGAAGATTCTTCTTTTGCAATACCTAAATTTTTATCAATGGTTTCCGGTGATATTTTAACATTTGCACTAGCTTTTTCTGCCTTGTGAACCATATCTAGAGCTGCTTGAGCTTCCTTTGATAATGGTCTTGTTGACAACGGCAAACTTGCTTGTTTTGTATTTACATCTGACAATTTTTGAGCAATTTCATTTGCTTTTGTCTTATGTTGTTCCAAATATTTTTTACCGGAATTAATTTGTTCTTCTAATTTTTTAGCTTTATGAGGATGTTTTTCTCTATCCAAACGAGCTAATTTTCCTTCTTTATCAGCAAGCTTATTTTCTTCATCCGCAATTCTATTCTGAATTTCCCTTTGGTCAATTTTTAATTGTCTTTCTTGTTTTGCCAATTTTTCTTGTTTAGCTTTATTTTCTTGTTCTTTATTCAATTGAGCAATTGCATCAGGTGTTGAAGTTTGAACAGGAGTTGTCGCAGTTGGTTGAGAAAAAACAGGAGTTTCAAACTTTTCTCTCAACTTTGGATCACCTGTTGGTTGTGCCAAAGTTTGTCCAACTTCTAATTTTTTATGAGTTTTCTTATGTTGTTTTAAATTTGTTACTTGATTGTGTTTTCCATTTTGTCCATCAATTCTCACTGTCATAATTCTAATCCCCTTTTTCCTCGTATCTCATTTTTCGTATTACAAATTTAGCCTATCTGATATTAATATATCAGCAGAACTTTCGAATAAATAATGTAAGTGATTAAATATCCCCTATGTTTTTATAAAAACATTTTGAATAAAAAAATTGATACAGAATATATATTTTTTAAATCTCAAATCCGATTAACCAACACCCCACAAGTATTTTCAGAATTTAACAAATTGTAACAATAAAAAAGGAACGACTAAAAATCGTTCCTTTTAAGTTTTCATACTTCCTTGTTAGTGTGAACTATTTTTTCAAGAAATCCGGAATTTCGATGTTTGTAAAGCTTGGAGAAACATCCGGCATTGAACTTCTTCTAGCTGGTTGTGGCTGAGAAGAAAGTGTTGTATTAGAAGTTGTTGAGTTATTGAATGTATTTGCAAAGAAATCAGACGCACTCAATTGTTTAACTTCTGTTTTTTCTTCCGGTTTTTGATTTTTCATTTCAAATCCTGTTGCGATAACAGTAATTTGAATTTCACCTTGAATATTTTCATTTACTGCTGTACCAATAATAACAGTTGCATCATCATTTACTGCATCGTGGATAATATTTGCAGCATCTGAGATTTCGTGCAATGTCATATCAGGTCCGCCTGTAATATTAACAATTACACCAGTTGCACCGTTGATTGAAGATTCAAGCAATTGTGAATTGATAGCGATTTCAGCAGCTTTGATAGCTCTGCCTTCACCTTGACCACGACCAATACCCATAAGAGCTGAACCTGATGCTTGCATAACACATTTAACATCAGCGAAGTCAACGTTGATAAGTCCAGGAACTGTAATGATATCAGAAATACCTTGAACACCTCTTAATAGAACTTCGTCAACGATAATGAATGCTTCTGTCAAAGATACTTGTCTATCAACAACTTGCAACAATTTATCGTTAGGAACTACGATTACAGCGTCAACTGCTTCTCTAAGTTTTTCCAAACCTTGATTAGCTTGATTTTGTCTTTTCTTACCTTCCCAACTGAAAGGTTTTGTAACAACTGCAATTGTCAAAATTCCTAATTCTTTAGCAATCTTAGCTACTACAGGAGCTGCACCAGTACCGGTTCCGCCACCCATACCTGCAGTAATAAATACCATATCAGCACCATCTAATGCTTCTGTGATTTCTTGTTGAGCTTCTTCAGCAGCTTTTTCACCAACTGAAGGATCTCCACCAGCACCTAAACCAGATGTAGATTTTGAACCTAATTGAATTCTGTTTTTAGTTTGACCATATTCCAAAACCTGCAAATCTGTATTCATTAACCAAAATTCAACGCCTGAAAGACCTGCTTTAATCATTCGGTTAACAGCGTTTCCACCGCCACCGCCAACACCGATAACTTTAATCTTAGTTGGGTTTACAGGTGGTCTTTGAACTTGGTCATTACCTGTTGATTCATCTTTTTTCGCAAAGATATCTGATACGAAATTTTCCACTATTTTTACCTCTTTTATATAATGTATAATTATCTATCTTTATAATATACTAACATACTATTTTAAATAGGCAAAAAGTACAAGAAAATATTTGCAAATTATAAACAAAAGTTAATATTTTTCATAAGCCGGTGGCATTGCCCAATGTAACTTATTTTGCAAAATAGAATAAAACTCTGTTCCTTCTAACAACGCCAATTTCGCACTATATTGAGATTTCTTAATTTTTACTTCGCTATCAAACTCATAAAGTTCCTGCCCGTCAGTTGACAAAACATATTGCATTTTTTTGTCTGTACAAACAGTAATTTCCTCACAATCAGGAACAACAATCGGTCTTGCAGTCAGTGTATGCGGACAAATCGGAACTATAACAAAAGCTTTTAACATAGGGGCTAAAACAGGTCCACCTGCCGACAAGCCATAAGCCGTAGAACCGGTCGGAGTAGAAATAATCACCCCATCAGCTAAATAATCACAAACGAATTTTCCGTTGATTTTAAGCGAAAATCTTGACGTTCTACCTAAATCACAACCTTTTATAACAAAGTCATTCAGTGCAGTATATTCGCCACTTTCGAGCATAATTCTGTCTTGAATAAGAAAATCTCCGTTCAATATTTTTTCAACAGAAGCCTCTATTTCTTCTTTTGAGGATTGCGACAAAAAACCTAAACGACCTAAATTTATTCCAAAAACCGGAGTTTTGTATTTTGCATAAAACCTTGCGGATTTTAAAATCGTTCCATCACCGCCGATTACAAAAACAAAATCAAATCCATCTTTCAAATTGTCAATATTCAAAACTTCCGCATCAATACCTTTTGCAGAAAGAATTTTGTTCAATTTATCCTTAATCTCAACTGAATGAGAAATTTCCTGATTATAGCAAATTGCAAACTTTTTCATAGCTAATTTATAGCATAATTTTGGATTAGGAGCAAGTTGCATTGTCGGATTAATATGGGAAATCCAACATCAATTATTATTTTCACGATATTTAATCAGCACCCACCTGCACCTCCCTCATTAGGGAGGATAATCTTATTTCATGTCATTGCAAGTGGAGTGTAACGGAAAACTCTACACCAATATACAAAATAAGAACCAATGTTGCTACAGAAGGCTACGTGCGTAGCACCAATCTCATTATATTTTTTCTACATGAATGAGATTACTACGTCGCTTCGCTCCTCGTAATGACTGTAATTTAAGTCCTCCCTAATGAGGGAGGTGTAGGTGGGTGCTTTCCCGTAAGGGAAAATATTTTTCCATAAAAAACTCCGTCTGCGCAAGACAATATATTATTTTCAATTAATTTTACCCCTCTCTGAAATTTCTAAGCTCATAATATTCGCTAAGAAATTTCTTCTCAGCACAAGGCAGACAGGGTCACACGCATCGCCTCAGCTCTGCGGTTCCCTTTGTCTCCCTCAAGGGGCGAGATAAAATACTACTATCTTAACTGCCTTTGATAACGACTACGCCTCCAAGCCTCTTTGCATCTTGATAACTTTTTAAAACTCCTCACCTAAATATGAGGTACTTTAGACCAATGTTACCACAGTGGGCTACGTGCGTAGCAAAACCTTACACCAACATATGACGTAGGAACAGATATTATCACAGTGAACTACGTGCGTAGCACAAAAAAAGAGGCACGGGGGGTGTGCCTCAATTCAACTATCTCTCTCTTTCTCATATTAGTAACTCTTTTGTGGATGAAAGTTATTGTAAAGGAGCTCTCCACAATGAGTCGTTAAATTTATTTTGGTTCGCAGTAACGTCAACAGACAAAGTAACGTTGCTTGGAGTAAATACAAATACTAAATCGCCAACTTTTTGTGGTTTGCCATCAAGAGCGTGAGCTGCACCACATACGAAGTCGATTGTCCTTTGAGATTGTTCTTTATCTAAAAGATGAAGGTTTAAAACGATGGTTTTTCTATTTCTAAGATGTTGAACGATAGTTGCAGCATCTTCGAAAGATCTTGGTTCCATAACTTTAACTTCATAACCTTTGTTAAAGCTTGGGTGATTAACAACTTTCAATTCGCTTGGTTTTTCTACAACCGGTTGGTATGAATAAGCTGGGTCAATTGCTAGGTTATCTTGTACTTGATAATCTTCATCTGCTTCTTGAGCCATTTCATCAAAAATTGTTTCTCTTGGTTCAAATCCTTTTACTAAAAAATCTACTACTGATTTAATTTTGTCTGTAACTACTGCCACCGTTTTTCCTCCGTTTATCTTACTTATATAAATAATTTTCTACCAATTCTTAACATCGTTGCGCCGTGTTTTACCGCTATTTTGTAATCCTGACTCATCCCCATGGATAATTCTTTCAACTCGCAATCAAATTTTTGTTCAAGTTCTTTTTTAATGTTAAAGACATCTTCAAAAAGTCTGTTCAATTCTTCTTCTGACGCACCGAGAGGAGCCATATTCATAATCCCTGCAATGTTTACAGAAGGAAGCTCTTTGATTGAAGGAAAAACTTCAAAGATTTCTTTTTTAGAAAATCCAAATTTTTGTTCTTCGTTCGCATTATTAACTTGAAGAAGAATATTTTGAACTTTTCCAAAAAGTTGCGCTTCATCTGCAATTGCTCTTGCAAGTTTTAACGAATCAACGGAATGAATATAATCAAATGTCGGAACAACTTTTTTAACTTTGTTAGTTTGAAGATGCCCGATAAAATGGAATTTTGAATTATTTCTAACCTCCGCTGGCAGGTTTTCGATTTTTTCAACTGCCTCAACCGCTCTTGATTCGGCAAAATCTCTAAGCCCTGCATTATAGGCTTCAATCATAGCCCTTTCGTCAAAATACTTTGTAACTGCGATAATATTCGGTTTATAAGGTGCGATATCTTCCTGTATTTGTAAAAGATTCTCTCTAACCGTGTCTTGCATAAATAATCATCCTACCCTTACAAGAAGTTGAATATAGTATTAATTGTACCCTATACATCAATAGTGGACAACTTTTTTATTTTTAAACCTTCCTCCTACTATTTTTTATCCTGAAAACCATGATGACGACATGGTTTGCGGTGATTTAACATTTCTTCAAGTTTGGTTAATATTTTGTAATATTGTCACTTTTGCGACATGCTTATTTTTATTTTGGGCATGCCCTTGATGTACATTATTAAAATATACTATTTTGCTTAAAATGTTATCCTTTATTTGAAGGAGATTTTTATAAGAGTAAGAAGTGAAAAGTGAAAAGACCGTTACAGGTGCTACCGCACCAAAATTAATTAACGAACGAAGCGAGCGAAATGGGCTTCTCACTTCTCACGTTTCACTTTTCACTTTAAAATCTTGCAATCTTTCCAATTTTCCACTAAAATCCAACTATGCTCAATACTGCGTTTAAATTGCACTCTCAAGGTAAACTTGAAGAGGCGGAAAAAATTTATAGAGAGATTTTAGATAAAGAACCCGAAAATGCGCAAGTTTACAATCTTTTGGGACTTATTAAATTGTCTAAAAAAGAATTGGATGATGCCGAAAAATTTATTTTAAAAGCTTTGTCAATAAAAAAAGATGCTTATTTTTATGAGAATTTAGCAAGAGCTTACGAATTTAAAAAGGATTATGAAACAGAAATAAAAGTCCTTGAAAAAGCTTGTGAGGAAGTCGATTGCGGATTTGAGATATATTTTATTCTTGCGTTGGCATACAAAAATAATATCGAGTATGAAAAATCCGAAAAAGCTTACCTAAAGGCACTTAAGCTTAACCCAAAATCAGAAAAAGCTTGTTTTAATTTAGCAAGTCTTTATTTGTTTTTGAATAATCCGCAAAAAGCTATTGAATACTTCAAAAAATGCCTTGAAATCAACCCGAATGACAAAGAGGTTTTGTATTTTCTTTCGCTCGGTTATTTCAGAACAAAGAATTATGAAACAGGCACAAAATATTTTGAAAACAGACTTTGCAGAGGAACCGCAATAACCTCGCAAGAAGTTACTTATCCACACTTAATGCAAAAAGCACCGCTTTGGCAGGGCGAAGATATATCTGATAAGACACTTTACACCTACTATGAAGCCGGATTTGGTGATATGATAATGTTTGCGAGATATATTCCGGAACTTCAAAAAAGATGTAAAAAACTTTTAATCAAGCCACAAAAAGAGTTGTCGCAACTGTTTAGAGATAATTTCCCTGACGTTGAGGTTATGGATTTGTTCTATGAAGAAGACAGAACAGATTTTGACGTACATCTTCCTTTTTTAAGTATTCCGTACGTTTTGGGCTTAAAAAATGATGAAATTTTTATGCGCCACGACAAATATTTGAGCGCAACACCTGATAAAATCCAATATTTCAAAGAAAAATATTTCAATAATGACAAATTTAAAATCGCAATAAAATGGCAAGGAAACCCTTATTACGAAACAGATAGAGTTATAAATGTAGAGGCTTTTGCGCCATTATTTGAATTACCTAATACCAAAATCTATTCTGCCCAAACTTTTGAGGGAGCAGAAGAATTTGCCAAACTTGCGAATAAGTATGATATTACAGATTTAAGCAAGGATTTTAAAGATTTTTCTTATACCGCAGGAGCGTTAGAAAATGTAGACCTTGTAATCTCAAGTGATTCTTCTTTGGCGCACCTTGCAGGCGCAATGGGCAAGCCTTGTATAATCCTTCTACCATACAACTACAATTGGAGATGGCACATGGATTTAAACCACTGCGATTGGTATGATAGCGTAAAACTTTTCAGATTAGGCGAAAGAGAAAATTGGAATGAATTGATGAAAAGAATTGCGGAGACTATTTCAACAAAATAGAAATAATATCATAAATTTGTTTCAATTTTTTAGGTTTGCAGTTTGAAAGCAAAGTCACGATATTTTTTATAATATCTTCATTATTTTTTGGAGAAACAACCAACAATTGAGCCGGTGTAATCTCAAAGGCAGAGCAAATTTTGTCAATTGTATCTGCTGTCGGTTGGTATCTGTTTCGCTCAATATTAGAAACACCTTGAATACTTATTCCGATTTTTTCAGCAAATTCTTCTTGCGTTAAATTGTTCTTTAAACGCAATTCTCTAATATTCATGTTTATTAATTTTTGATAGCCCATATATAAAAGGTTATAATATTTCGCCAAATAATTTAATAAACTAATTAAATATTAATATGGCTAATTAATTATAAAGATTTGTTAAAAATTCAGAATAAGTAAGCAATTTAAAAATCACAAAATTTTTATTAATAATGAGAGTATAAACAAAGGAGATATTTTATGGATTACACAATCAAACGAGGAGATACATTAAGCAAAATAGCAATGCAAAACGGGACAACTGTTGCAGAACTTGCAAAATTGAACAATATCAAAAATGTTGATTTAATTCCGATAGGTAAAAAATTAACACTTCCAACAGAAAACAAACCAACAAATACTTTAGATGCAATTCAACAACTAAACGAAAAACAAGAAACATCAAAAACACAAATAGCTCCAACATTAGAAGCAAAACTAACAAAAGTAAAAACAGATGTTTCCAGTGGAGAATTAAACGCCCTTAAAAATCAAATAGCTGCCAGTGGATTTGAAGTAGATAAAACAAATATAAAACAAAGTGCAATTAACTTTATAAAAAACACCACTATAAATCTATTGTCACAAGAGCTAAGCACATCAAGTCATAAACTTTCATTCGACAGAGAACACATGGGAGGTTTTGAAGTAGACTGGAACCCTCAAAATGAATAGTTGTGTTGTTGCAATATAATACAAATTTTACATCGACAGGATAAATATTCTACCAATAGTACTACTAGTTACTTTGACCTGCTCTATAGCCACAAGCTGCATAAATTATTGGCAAAAATCTTCCTATATTTAATTTTTCAACTATAGGAATTTTTGCCAATGCCAAAGCTCCAATTCCATCATCAATATTAGCTAATGCGTCTTTAAATGTCAGTTTTCTATCCGGATACTTGTCTTTTGGATCTGTAATTACATTTGACAATGCTGCAGAGCCATACATTCCAACCAAAAGTCCGCCAACTACTGACAAAATTTTATTTCTTTTATTATTATATTTTTCACTATTTTCACAAAGACTTACTACTCCTCCAACAATCCAAGTCGGAATAGATGCGTTCATAAATTGAAACAAACCTTCTTTCAATCTATTTTTCTGCACCTTTTTATCTTCCGCAATCAACCCTGCACCAACACCTCCAACAATAGAACCTGCCGAAACACCTATCATATCCCACATCCCATATTTTAGTTTCAAAGGATTTTTTACTCCTTGCTTTTTCATCATGAACAAAATCGGTAAAACAGTACCAATAGTAGAACCAATTAATGCTTTGGTCTTATCTGCTTTTGAAATATCACGATTGTAATTTCTAACACGATGCTTGGTTACCGCCTTTGTTGGAACAGAACCAAAAGATTGTGAATAATATGAATTGTTTATAGAGATAGTGTTCATTGGTCTAATTATAAATTAAATCAACAAATAAGCAATCATTATTTACGATATGTTACAAAGGTAATAAATATTAATTACATTGTCGGATTAGCAAAGCCGGATAACAAACTCAATTCAGAACTTAACCCTCTCTCGTGGTTGTAATTCACTTCGTTCAAACAACCACTCTCTCTCCCAAGAGAGTATATTTCTTTTTTCGTAACAGACTTTACCTCTATACATCTTTGCATCTAAGCATCTTATCCAAAAATATGAAATACGCACCAACACTGCCACAAAGAACTACGTGCGTAGCACTATTTCTTTTCAAAAATCATAACGTATTCGTGTTTAAAGATAAAGAAACCGCCTGCCAAAGCTCTATATCTCCACAAGTTTGCGGTTTTACCTTTTGCTCGTTCGTTACCTTGAATATCTTTTACAATAATACCTTTCAATTTGAAACCTAAAGCCATCATACGAGCCATACATTCAAAACCAAGCGGTTGAACTTCTGAATTTTTGTAGCTATCG
>CALEJY010000324.1 GCA_937898445.1 uncultured Candidatus Melainabacteria bacterium
TCCATAGACTTTCTTTGTTTTGACAGGTCTCTAAACTTGTTGTAATCCTGAATTACTGCAGGATCTGATAGGGTAACGCCTAATTCATTATATTTCTTCTCAATTTGAAGAATTTTATCTAACATATCTTTCATAACTAAAGTATAACAAGAACAAAAAATTTTTCAAATGTGTTGGAAAGTGAATAAGTTTTGGTGTCGGATTAGTAAATTAGAGCTACTATTTTAAAATTAATGAAATTTAGTCCTCCCTAAAGAGGGAGGATTTAGGTGGGTGCTGATTTTGGTTGTCATGTTTCCCTACGGGACATCACCCATCCCCAACCCTTCCCTCAAAATGGAAGGGAACTAATTAAAAGATTGCTCATCTACACTATTTCTACAAAACTTGAATGATGATTTTTGTGAATTTTTAAATTATAATTACACATAAAAAGGAGAGAATAATGTTAGAATATTTTTTAGGATCATATATAGTTACAATCGTGGGCTTAATCGGTGCTTATTTATGGGGCGAACACGTTCATAGCGGCTCCGGGTTGGCTTGCGTTTTTATCGCAATAGTTTTAGGCATTTTGGAAATAAGTTTGTCGTTCGACAACGCAGTTGTTAACGCTATGAAACTTGAAAAAATGTCGCACAAATGGAGAATGCGATTTTTAACTTGGGGCATAATTATTGCCGTTTTCGGAATGAGATTTTTATTTCCGATTTTAGTCGTTTCGATTTTTGCAAAATTAAGTATGCTCGAAGTTACAAATATCGCTCTTACAAACGCTGACAAATACGCATATTATCTCCACCAAACTCACGCACCAATCGTAACTTTTGGCGGAATGTTCTTGATTATGTTATTTCTTAACTACTTCTTTGACCACAAAAAAGAGGTTCATTGGATAAAATGTATTGAAGCTCCGCTTTCACATCTCGACCACATAAAAGGAATTGAAATCGTAATTTCGCTATTTATGCTACTTGCAACTCAAAATTTCGTACCGGCAGAACAAAAGTTGCACGTAATGATTGCCGGAATTTCAGGTATAATCACATATTTGCTAATCGAAGGTTTTACGCATTATCTTGAAAAACACGAAGAAATGCGACTTGCAAAATGCGCAACAGGTGCAGTAGGCTGCACTGGTTTAGTAAGCTTTTTATATTTAGAATTAATTGATGCGTCATTCTCTCTAGACGGAGTTTTGGGAGCTTTCGCATTAAGTAAAGATATCATAATAATCTCAATCGGCTTGGCAATCGGAGCAATGTTTGTAAGATCACTTACAATTATGCTCGTTGAAAAGAAAACCCTAAAACAATTCTTGTACCTTGAACACGGCGCACATTGGGCAATCGGCGCATTGGCTTGTTTAATGCTTGTTTCTACTGTCAAAGAGATACCGGAAGCCGTTACCGGAGGAATTGGATTAGCATTCATCATCGCAGCACTTGTTTCATCTATTATGCACAACAAAAAGATGGAAAGACTTTTGGCAGAAGGAAAAATCGAGGGCGAAAATGCTTAAACTTCCGATGATAACTTTTGTTGTAACATCTTACAACTACGAAAAATATATTTTGCGAACACTCGAAAGTATCAAAAATCAGAGTTACCAAAACTTTGAAATCATTGTTGTTGACGACTGCTCGACTGATAATTCTTGCAAAATTGTGGAAGATTTTATTTCTGACAATCAGGATTTGAAAATCACACTAATTAAGCAAGAAAGCAATCAAGGGCAACTCGGAGCAATGTTAAAAGGTTTGAAAGAGGCGCATGGACAATTCATAACCTTTGTCGATAGCGACGATATGCTGATGGAAGATTTCGCAAAAGAGCATATCAGAGTGCATTTGGAAACCTCTGTTGCGTTTACATCTTGTCAAATTGCGGAAATTGGAGAAGATGACGAGGTTCACACTTTCCATTCTATCGCCTCTCCGCATATAAAAGAGTTGGATAAATTGTTTGAGGATGGTGCGCCTGAATATAAAATACTTAAACACAAGCGTTTTGGCGGTTGGTATTGGTCACCAAACAGTTCGGCAATGTTTAGAAAATCCGCAATAGAAATCCTTTTGGATTACAAAAATGTTGCGCAATGGAAGATTTGTCCGGACAAATTTTTGTTTAATTTTGCGCACTTAATCGGCGGCTCTGCAATAATTTACAAGCCACTAATATGTTACAGACGACATAAAAACAATGCAGGAAATTGCACACTTGTAACAGGGAATAAAAGATTACATAGCGACTATATTACAAAAATCAATATTCAAAATAACTTAAAAATCCGTCCGGAAACAATAAGATTTTTGTGGCAAGAAAGAAAAAAATTGGGATTAAGAAATGCAATTGGATTAATTTTAAGAGTATTTTAATTTTTCCCTACGGGTTGTCACCCATCCCTTTACCTCTCACAAAACGTGACATTTAGTCACCTTTTGTTCGGCACAGTCCTTGTAATGGAGGGGAAATAGCTCCTTCCCTAATGAGGGAAGGTAGGGATGGGTGCTAATTAGAAAATTTATGTTATTATGAAAACATGAATAACTTAAAAAATAATGCTAGATATTTAAGAAAGAACCAAACGGAACAAGAGCGCAAACTATGGAATTTGATAAAAAATAAACAGTTTCATAATTACAAATTTCTTAGGCAATATGTGATTGGAAAATACATTGTAGATTTTATTTGTCGAGAAAAGAAAATTATAATAGAAATAGATGGTGGACAACACAACGAAAATTCTGCAATTGATTATGATAAAGAAAGAAGTGTTTACCTAAATAGTATTGGTTATACAGTTATAAGGTTTTGGAATAACGAAATTGATAATAACATTGAAGGAGTTTATTCAAAATTAGAACAATTTTTTGGAATAAATAACCAGCACCCACCTTTAATCCTCCCTCGCAGGGAGGAAAAATAACTACCCCTTCCCTCTTTTAGGGAAGGGAATATAACAAAACTCCTGAGATTGCTCTCAGGAGATAGAATGGAAGTATGTCGCTTATGCGACATGGTTTATGTTAAAACTTTTTTATATATTTGTTTGAGTTATATATTATTAATCTCGGTTCATACCCCTCTCTCGTGGTTGTAACTCACTTCGTTCAAACAACCACTCTCTCTCCCCAAGTGGCGAGAGAAAAGAGGAGTAGGGAAGGAGTTATTTTTTTGCCTCAAGTTTTTCGATGCGTTTTTCAAGATCGTTGATACGTTTTTCTTGTGCTTGATATTTTGCATCTAACTCTTTAATTGCATTGATTACGGCATAAAACATATCTTCCATACGAATTGTCAAAAATCCGTCTTTGCCTTTTTGTACGGCGTTAGGAAATACCTTTTGTAAATCTTGCGCGATTACACCAACATGTGGAGTTTTGGTTGTGTCTTTTTTGTATGTAAAGTTAAATACTTTTAGTTGTCTAACTTTATCTAAACCTGTTGTACTTTCTTTTCCAACATATTTTAGACGACGGTCACTAATAACATTTCCAGAAAATGATTTGAATTCACCATGTCCATTATCAGCATATCTTTTAAACAATTCACTAACAGTATCATTCCATTCTGGTTCCAATTGTCCACTACTACGAGCAAGCAAGTTTACGTTATCATTGTCGCCTCCACCATACCTCCATAATGTAGTAATAATACCACCTTTAACAATAAGGTTTCCATTTATTACAACAGAAGAATCTTTGTTTCTTCCAAATGATGATCCACCCGCATTATGCACTTCTAATACGGCAGGACCATTGTTAAATTTTGATTTACTGCCTATAAAAATACGTTCTTTGTCGTCGCTTGCCCAATCGCTATTATTTGCAGGACCAGAATTAGCCCCAATACAAGTTTTGTAAGAACCGGTTACATATTGACAAGCATTATATCCAAGTGCGGTATTTTGACCTCCTGTTTGATTGTTATATAAGGTATATGCACCAAGTGCAGTGTTATAACTTGGTGAAGTACTAGCATTTCCTGCACCATAACCAAGTGCTATATTGTACGTACCTGTTGTGTTGTTTTTTAATGCATCATAGCCAAGTGCTATATTATGCCAACCACTTGTTGTATTATATAGAGTATTATGCCCAATACCTATATTATTAGTACCTCCATCAACATTTTGTAACGCATCAATACCTATGGCAACAGAACCAAATGAAGAATTTCCATATTTCATTGCACCAGGACCTATTGCGATATTTCCTGCCGCTGGAGAAGTAGAATATGCACTTGCTGGGGCTTTAGCTTCGTTGCCAATAGCTATACCATTATCTACAACTGCAAAAGCGCCATGCCCAATTGCTATACTGTGTTCGCCAGAAGCTGTTGCATAACCATCGCCACCTCCAACTGGATTTACAGTAGACATACCTATTGCAATGCTGCCATAACCTGTAGCTTGAGCATCATCTCCTATAGCAATTGTATATCCCCCTTCAGCATTAGCCGATGAACCCAAAGCAATTGAGGCTGTATATTTAGCATTTGCATAAGGACCGATTGCTACAGCATCATTGCCAGTTTCTGCTTCGGAATTTGCCTTTGCTCCTACACCTATAGCGATAGCAGACCCATTTGTCTCAACAGTACTACCGACACCGGCTATAGAACCACTTCCTATAGCGATTGCAAGTCCTCCATCAGCTTTTGCTGCATTAATATTTGCACCTTCACTGTTTGTTAAATTACTCCCGATTGCAATTGCTCCAACTCCACTTGCAACTGAATTTGTACCAATTGCAATTGTTTTGGAAACATCAGTTGCATTTGCATTTGCCTCTCCGCCAATCGCAATATTACCATTTCCGGTTATATTGGTTAATGAATCATCTCCAATACCAATGTTATGGCTTCCTGTTGTTACAGAGGTTAAAGTTGTGCCTAAACCAATATTGTGACTACCACTTGTCAATGATGTCATTGAAGCATCACCGATTGTAATATTGCTTGAACCGGTTATATCTGAATTTGGCCAGTTGTCATGACCAATATTAATATTCTCATTTCCGATTGCTGTTGAACTATTTCGGCGGCTACCTAAAACTAAACTTGTTCCGTTTAAATATAAATCACCAAGAATATCATTACTTGATTTGAACAAAATATGGCTAAAACCAGAACCTAATGTATTGATTACTAATTTTGCGTTGTCGGTGTCTTCGCCGTTTACCTGTCCAATCAACGCACGCATTGAAGAACCCTGCCCAAAATAAGCATCAGACGAGTTATTTGGTGAATATCTCCAAGGGGATGAGTTATCTACCTTGTTTTTGGTTGTCATTACCGGTGCCATAGCAGCCAACACAATACTCATTATGAGCATTACAACCATCATTTCTGCTAGTGTGAATGCTGAAAAACCTTTATTTAAGCGGTGAGTTGCTTTCCCCCCGTTAAACCTAATTTTTCTTAATACTTCCATCCGTTTATCCTCTTTCCTGTTATTATTACTTTCCCATTTTAAACTATTTTTCATGTTTTTTCAACCCTTTAAAAATAGGAGATTAAATTTTATTACGAAAATGTTTTTTACCCCTCTCTGAAATTTCTAAGCTCATTCATCGCTAAGAAATTTCTTCTCTCCCCAAGGGGCGAGAGAGAAAGAGGGGAATATGTGAGATGGAAAGAGTTTTTCCCTTACGGGGTAGCACCCATCCCTACCTTCCCTCAATAGGGAAGGAGTTATTTTTCCTCCCTTTTGAGGGAGGATTAAAGGTGGGGGCTGATTTTGGTTGACAAGTTTCCCTTCGGGATAGCACACATCCCCTGCCCTTCCCTCAATATAGGGAAGGAGTTATTTTTCCTCCCTTTTAAGGGAGGATTAAAGGTGTGTGCTGATTTTGGTTGTCATGTTGCCCTTACGGGATAGCACCCATCCCAAGCCCTTCCCTCAATAGGGAAGGGAGTTATTTTTCCTCCCTTTTGAGGGAGGATTAAAGGTGGGTGCTGATTTTGATTGTCATGTTGCCCTTACGGGACATCACCCATCCCAAGCCCTTCCCTCAATAGGGAAGGGAGTTATTTTTCCTCCCTTTTGAGGGAGGATTAAAGGTGGGTGCTGATTTTG
>CALEJY010000325.1 GCA_937898445.1 uncultured Candidatus Melainabacteria bacterium
CATTTCTTCTCTAACAATGTTTTCAATTTTCTTCAAAACTCTCCACATCAAAGGCATATAAGTATATACACCTGGAGCAAGTTTTTTTATAAACCCAGCTCTACCAAGCATTTTGTGAGAAATAACTTCCGCATCAGAAGGAAATTCTCTAAGGGTTTGTACAAACATTTTTGACATTTTCATAATTAAATCCTCACATATCTTCTTATGAGTTTATTTTAACACGAAAAGATTTGATGTAAAAGCTCAATTACTTCAAAAACTCATCCAACTCTTTTTTTACTAATTTTGGAGCAACAGAAAGTGATATGTTGAATTTCAAGGCATTATTCATGCATTTGACATATTCTTCTCTGTCATTTCTATATTTCTGGATTTGCGCCAAAATATAGTATAAATCACCATTAGCTCCGCAATTATCTATTGCTTGTTCAATCAAAACCGCAGCATTATCATATTTTTGAGCTTTAGTCAAAACTTTGGCATAAATTTTATATGCCTCAATATCTTTAGGATTTAATTCTAAGGTTTTGTCAAGATTGTTGATTGCAGAGGCGAAATCACCTTCCTCATAATCAATCGATGCTAAATTGAAATATGCCCAACTATAATCCGGCGACAATTCCAAAACCTTATGGAACTTCTCTCTCGCTCCCTCATTTTCACCTTGAGTTTTCAAGATATTTCCAATATAAAAATGAGCGTAAATATCTTCATCATTCAATTCTACCGTGCGCTGAAAATAATATTTCGCCCCGTCTAATTTTCCCTCTTTAAAATAACATAACCCGATTGAAAAATACGCATTTGAATCGTTATTATCCTTTTGCAAAACCGTTTCAAAACAATCAACCGCCTTTTCAAACTGTTTTTTGTCAATAAAAACCAAACCCAAGTTGTAATACGCATCAATTTCATCAGGCGCAAGCTCTATTGCCTTATTATAAGCCATTTCGGCTTTATCAAGGTTTTTCAATTTTTCATACGTAATTCCTAAATTATAAAAAATTCCGCTATCATCAGAAAAAATCTTCGACAAATACAAAAGATGTTGTTTCGCTTCCTCAGCATACCCCAAATCCAGTAACAACACCGCCAATTGACGACGAGCCTGAAAATTTGTCTGATCATCTTTCAAAATATTTTGTAATTCTTCTACTTTATCAATCTTAGACATAATATTAATTATAAAACTTTTACAAAATATTGCAAAATTGTAAAAAGTTTTATAGAATATGGATAAGGTTTATATAAAAATTGAAAAAGGGGAAAATATGAGATTTTTAAGTATAATTTTATCATTATTTTTATTTGCACAAACAGTTTCAGCATCACCTTTGAGCGGAAATGCTAAAACCAAAAGAATTCCTGCCGGAACAAAATTTGCATTGCAATTAACAAATTCAGTATCCACAACAAATTCAGAAGGCAGTGAATTTACGGCAATTATGATGAACGACCAAACCGCTGATCAAGACGTAATTTTGCCAATGGGTTCATTAGTAAGAGGAACAATAAAAAGAATAGATCCATCAAAAAGATTTTCTAAAGGTGCGATATTATACTTAGATTTCGACCATGTTGTAACACCAAACGGCAGACAACTTCCTCTAACATTCTCAATCGTTGGAAGACAAGACATGACTTATGATGGCGGAATTACATCATCTCGTGGCTATAAAGATGCACTAAAAGAAAACTGGAGAAGAACTAAAGAAATCACATCAAACGCAACAGAATGGGGCGGAGATGTGTTTGACGATATTATTGTTGCAGACCAACTTATGACCGGAATTGGCGCAATCGGCGGAGCTATTGGCGGTGGCGCATATTACGTTTATGATGGATTTGCGGACATGATTAGAAAAGGAAAAGACGTAGAACTAAAAAAGGGTGAAGTTCTAAATGTAATCTTAGTTGATCCGGTTGACGTTCCCGTAATCTAGGTACTACGTACGTAGTCACCTGTACCAACATCTATCCATACCTCATATATCGGTGTGGAGTTTTATGCACGGAATTATCTGTAACAATATCTGTTCATACATCATATATTGATGTGGAGTATTGAATTAACATATTCTATAACACTTTCAATATTATTATTTATTTGGGTAGTTACAAAAATTAAAAAGTGTGTTAATATATTGTTGTAAGAAATTGAGAGAGGACATCTTGATGAAAAAAATTAGAAGTTTAATTTTGATATTAGCTATAGCTACCGGTATAAGCGTTTTTGCTAATCCGGCAATGAATTATACCCCGATTAATACAAACGTTATTCAATCACATCAAACACAAAATACTACTGCAGCCAAAACATATATTTCTGTTAGCCCTTTGGATTTGGTAGCAAGACCTAATTTTTACTTTAACAAAAACGTAAAAATCAGAGCTAAATTCGACAAATTTGCGACATTAGGATTGGATTACAAACCTGCTTTCAGAAGTTCTGAAAACTATATTTCATTCCTAATTCAAAGACCTGATGTGACAGATCACAATATTCCGCTATCTGAACTAAAAATTTTCTTAAACAGAACAGAGGCTGAAAAACACATCGATCTAAATTCAGGCGACATTGTTGAATTTCAAGGAAAAGTTTTTTCAACCGCATTGGGTGATCCTTGGATGGATGTTGACAAATTCACAGTTATCAGCACAAAACCAAAAGACGAAACAAAGTAAGATATTTGATTTTTGGAGTTAAGAGATGAGCAATAAGAAAAACGACATATTTTTGACTATCCACGGGCATTTTTACCAACCGCCGAGAGAAAATCCATGGCTTGAAGCAATTGAACTTCAAGACAGTGCATTACCTTTCCACGATTGGAACGAAAGGATTAACAAAGAATGCTACAATCCAAACTCTGTTTCAAAAATTGTCGACAACAGAAACAGAATACTTGATGTCGTAAACAACTATGAACACATGAGTTTCAATTTTGGACCAACTCTTTTGTCATGGATGGAACATTTTGCTCCTCTTACTTACGAAAGAATTATTAAAGCAGATATTGAAAGTGTTTCTGAACACTCAGGACACGGAAATGCTATGGCACAGGTTTACAACCACATAATCATGCCACTTGCAAACGAAAATGATAAACAAACCCAAATCAAATGGGGAATTCGAGATTTTGAATATCGTTTTGGCAGAAAACCTGAAGGTATGTGGCTTGCAGAAACTGCGGTTGATGATGAAACTTTGAGAATTTTAGAAGAAAACGGAATTAAATTCACAGTTCTTTCTCCATATCAAGCGTTAAAATTCCGTCAAGAAGGCGACAAGGATTGGCAAGATGTAAGTTGGGGAAATATTGATCCTGCTCGTTCTTATAGATATTACATAAAATCAGCTCCGGGTAAATTCATTGATTTATTCTTTTATGACGGTGCGATTTCTCGTTCTGTTGCTTTCGACGAACTTTTAAAAGACGGCAACAAATTTATAAGAAGATTAAAAGAAGGTATTTCTGATTGTAGAGATTATCCTCAATTGATTAACATCGCAACAGATGGCGAAAGCTACGGACACCATACAAAATTCGGCGACATGGCTTTGTCTTATGTATTGAAAATTCGTGCTAAAGATGAAGGATTTAAAATCACAAATTACGCCGAATATTTAGACAAATACAGAAGTAATTGCGAAGTTGACATCAAGCAAGCATCAAGCTGGAGTTGTTTTCACGGTGTAGGCAGATGGAAAGAAGATTGCGGTTGCTCAACCGGCGGTCATCCGGGTTGGAACCAAAAATGGAGAAAACCGTTAAGAGAAGCTCTTGATTATTTGAGAGATGAACTTGTTGTTGTGTTTGAAAACGAAGGTCAAAAATATTTTGATAACGTTTGGGATGTAAGAAATAAATATATTAACGTTATTTTAGACCGCAACGAAATGAATGTAAAAAAATTCCAACAAGAAAACTTTAAACCGGATTTAACAGATGATGACAAAGTTCGAGCAATGGAATTGTTGGAAATTCAACGTCAAGCAATGTTGATGTACACAAGTTGCGGATGGTTCTTCTCTGAAATTTCAGGTATTGAAACAGTTCAAATTATGAAATATGCCGCTCGTGCAATGCAGCTTGCAGCAAGATTTACAAACAAAAATCTTGAAGAAAAATTCTTGGAAATTTTATCTCAAGCCAAAAGTAATATTCCAGAATTTGGTACAGGCAAAGACATTTTTGAACGTTTTGTAAAACCATCAATTATCACAGTAAAACAGATTGCAACTTTATGGGCTTTATCTTCATTATATCAAGACTTTGAAGACGAAGAAAATGTATATTGCTACACTATTACAAGAAAAGCTTACAAAAAAGTTCAGAAAAACTCATCTACTTTTGTAGTTGGACATATTGAAATTCAGTCAAAAATTACACTCCAAAAATCAAATGTAATGTTTGCCTTGATGCAGTATGCCGGAGGAGATTTCCACTGCGCAATTAAGGAATACTCTGATGATGCAGAATTTAACAGAATTAAAAATGATTTGATTAAAATTTACACAATGAATACTTTGACAGAAATTATTCGTGCGCTAGATGAATATTTTGGCAAGGAATATTTCACACTTAAAGATATATTTATTGAAGAAAGAAGAAAAATCTTGCAAATTCTGCTTAAAGGCAAGTTGGAAAAATTCTCTCAAACATACCAAGAAATGTATGACGAAGGTAAAGGTTCAATTTACCACCTTCAAGGTTTGGGGCTTAGTATTCCTGACGAATTTAAAATTTCAGCAGAATACGCACTTAGCCACAAATTCAATGATATCGTTGTTCATTCCGGCGGATTTGTTGAAGATGACTTAATTCAACAGGCTACAGATATCAATTTTGAGGCTAAAAAGATTGATATTAAGTTGGATAAATCACCGTCAAATCTTGTATTTAGCAAAAAAATTCTACAAAATATCAACAGACTTGTTCATAGTTTTGAAATTCAACAAGCAGATGTTGTGTTAGAAATTTTTGATAACGTTCGAAAATTAGAATTAAACGTTGATATTGCAGAAGCTCAAAACATCTATTTTGCGAAAATTTATCATAAAATTGGTGACATTATAGATTCTGAAGCATTCAAAAACAAAAAATCATCAAATAAAAGATTTGTTGAAATGTTGCTTGATATCGGTGAAAACTTGAATATCAACACAGAATTTTATAAGAGAAAATTGGATAAAGCATTGTTGCAGTAGTTTTTATATTATTTCATCCCTTATTAGGGAGGAGTAAGGTGGGTACTAATTTTATTTTAATAGCATTTCCATTGCGGAGTATATCTATCCAAACCTTCTCTCATAATGGAAAGTTAATATTTTACTACCAATTTTCAGAGCCATATTTTTTATAAAAATCGATACTTCTTTGAATTTTATGTTCAACGGTGTCGATTTTTTTCAATACTTCTTTATCCGTCGTTTTCATGCGCAAAATTTTAAGTTCAAGAAGTTCTTCTTTAGATTTTCGGATTTTTTGTTTAATTTCTTCTCTTTGCCAGAACAACCAACCCTCAAAACCACAATCAGGCGGAACTATAGACCACGGAGTAGAGGGACAATGTTTGCACAAGTCCAATCTTGTTTCATACCGTGAACACAAATTGTTGTCTTGCAAAAATCTGCAACCATAGAAAGTTATGTTGTTTTCGTCGAATTTCCCATCACTTTTCAACCGATTAATGATATTATCTACAACACCGGCATCAACACTTCTTGCTGCCTCAATTGATGGATAAGGTTCAAACAAAGACAAAAAATCTGTAGCACCTTTATCCCCTTTTTCTGCCATGCTTTTCAATTGCGCATAAGGAGTTGAAGTCGTAACCACACGACAACATTTTCCGCACATGTGGCACAAGTGTTGCGGTCTTTTAGCTAAATAATTTTCTTCGTAACTTCCCATAAATAAATTATAGCCATCATGGAAAAAATAAAAAAGCAATGTAACATTTCTTAAAGAAAACGCAATAAATTACACAAAAAATACTTTATAAATATAAGTAGTAGTAAAGGGTAGTTATATGCAAAGTTCGTTAGGTCAACAAAATATACAACAACCGGTTCAACAATATGCACCGCAATATCAAACTGCACCTATTCAGCAACAAGCTCCTCAAACTTGTCAACAAGTTCAATCTCAAGCACCACAAGCACAAAGTGCGCAAGGTCAAAATGTTCAAGTTCCAAACTATTCGGGTGTAAATATCCAAATCTTTAACCCGTCTGTTACTCCTCCTGGAGCGACTGCACCGGTTTATAATGTAAATGCTCCAAATTATGGTGGAACTCCGGTTAACGGTTGTTATCCATCAAACTATTATACTTCTCAATTTGCAGATGGCGCTAATGGGAAACAAGGAAATGGTGCTAATGCAAATGGAGCAAACGGAACAGATATGAACGGCGCAGCAGCGGGTGCAAACGGTCAAACCAATGCTGCAAATAATTCAACAACAAATTCCACAGAAAATAAAACAACAGACAAAAAGACAGAAAAACGAGAAATCGTTCAGCTTACAGATGAATATATCAAAAACCTTGAAAACTATTTGAACAGTCAAGACAAAGAAGTTCGAATGATGGGCGCAAAAGAGGTTATCGCAAGACTTGAAGAAGATAATTCAAGAAAAGATGACAAAGCCTTAAATGCACTTGTTAATAAAATGCTTCAAGATCCTTACACTCCGATCCGAATTTTGGCATTGAGCGCACTTGATTCAAGAGCTGTAACAGGAGATGAACTTACAGTCGGCTTGTTAAAACAAATGCAAAATTCTCAAGGCGGATACGGACAAGACGCAATGCAAGCAACAGAAACATTGCTTAAAATGTCCGGAAAAAAGGTAGAAAAAGAATTTGAAGTAAAAGACGACAAAAAGAAAACTGAAACTAAAAAAGAAGAAAAAACAGAAGAAACTCAAACGAAATAGGTGAAATATGAGCATTAGCACAGCATTATCATCAGTAAAAAATAATTTTTCTAAATACGTAATCAAAGGCGCAGGTGTAGCAGCTTTAGGCGTAGTTGGTTACGATGCACACGTTTTAGGCAAACTTCAATCAGATGTCTATTCAAAAAGCAGAGATGCTGATGCTTGTATGGATGCTTTCAGCAATTCTCAATATCTTACAAGCCCTAGTATCACCGCATCAAATTTGAAAAAAGGCGTATTCAATTTTGAAGTAGAAAGCAATTTCCGTCATTTTGTAAATTCTGCGTTAGGCTATTTCAAAGGCTTTGGCACAATGCTTGTTGATAGCGTTGTTCCTTTAGGATTAGGCTTGGGCGCATTATTTGGCAAAGGAATTGTTGGTAAAGGTAGCGCAATCGGACTTGGTGCTTTCGCCGGCATAAAATTTGTAAAAGATGTACTCGGTTTCGGTCACTACAATGATTTGAACAAAAAATATTAATATTAAAAAAGGCTCTTTTATTAAGAGCCTTTCTATTTGGATTAATAATTCATTTCCCAGTTGTCATTTAAAATTTTACCAAAACAACCGTAATCTCCAGCTCCAGTATTACCATTGCAATCACGCTCAAAAAGAGTATTTCTGTCTGCTTCTGAAAGTGGAGCAGATGAGCCATCGTCATCAATAGTACCATCATTATATATTGATAAAGTGAATAAATCTCGACCTAAAATATTAGGACCTTTTTGCCCATTTACGTCAATTAGCAAATAACAAATTCGGTTACCATTTACGGCATAATAAAATCTCACAGAAGCCCCATTTGCCAAAACATAAGAAGTTTGAACATTATAAACATTTGAATTTAAAGCAACACCCGATAATTTTTTATAACAAGATGTTTCCAAAAAACACGAAGTTAGAGAACCCTCGCAAACTATAACGGTTTTGAAAT
>CALEJY010000326.1 GCA_937898445.1 uncultured Candidatus Melainabacteria bacterium
ATTTACAGCAACCGGATAATTCCCGCTTACATTAGGCGCAAGTTCAGAATTTTTAATTTCGTTTAATTGGTTCAATGCAGAGCGAATTTCTTTCCTGCTACCTTCAAGTCCCATTTCACGAGCTTCTTTTATTGATAGTTTTTCATTACCGTTAGCGTCTGCATTTTTGGTAATTTTATCAATATCAGATGAGTAAATAATGGCATCTTCTTTGTAGCCGTTAGTTTTAAAATAATTAAACAGCAATTCATTTTGTTCTTTTAAGGTGGATAATTTCACACCTGTTGTGCTGAATTGTTGCGGTTGTTTTTGAACACTTGTTACTTTAATCGGATTTTCGCCCATAGATTTTCACCTTTCATAACATACTAACCTTGTTATGTGTCGGCTAATTTTTGGAAAATCTTTAATAATTTTGGGTGCATTTTAACAATTATTAACAATAAAATCTAAACAGGCATCGTAATTCGGCATAACAATTATTGATGAATTGATTTTGTCAGGTGTGACATCAAGCGTTGTTGAGTTTTCTTTTACAGCCAAAACTGGAATATTTCTTTTTATAGCCTCAAAAACAGGAGTTGAACCAAGTGAATTATAAGGCATTACAAGATAATCTAAATTGTCAACAGAAATTCCACCAAAACTGCTCAACATTGGTGCATTACTCAATCCCAACAATATACAAGGTAAAAATGTTGGTGTAATATATTCCGATGCCGCTTTGCCATCAACTAGTTCGGGATAAATTTGATAATCTACAAATGCCGGAGAATGTGCGCAAGGAACTTGCAATTCTTTTGAAATATAATGTGATAAAATCGCCTCAACTCCGCCTACAGGATCAGTTCCAATTCCGTTTGCATAATCGGGGTTGTCATCTTCCGGTTCGTCAAACAAACAAACTATCGCAATAGCATTGCAGCCTTTATCTAAAAGCTTTTTAGCTGCATCTAACATTGTTTTCGGATTGTTTACAAAACCTGTTGAAATCCCGTTATCTTCCATTTTAAACTCAACGCCGACTTCTTGTTCTGTGATTTCATATCCTAAAATATCAACTCCATAAACGCATTTTACGGCTCTGAATGTATTGATATGAACATTTAATACATCTTGCGGAATTGCTTTGTCAAAAATAATTCCGACTTTGTTGTTTTCAGATGGGACTAAATTTATATTTCCTTTAAAAAATTCGTCAATAGAATAACCTTCAACATAAAACATGTTATCGGTAATTCCTGAAAAACCTCCGGCGTTAACGACATTTGGGTTAACGATAAGGTTTGATATTTTAGCAAATTTTCTGGCATAACAACTTGCATCTCCGGCAAAACCTCCGATTGATGCTCCAATTCCTGTCGGAACGATAAATGCGCCTAATTTTTCTCCATTGTTTAACATATTATTATAATACACCAAAAAAGCAGCCGATTGACTGCTTTTCCAAAAATTTTATTTAATTGTCTTACTCTATTGTGAAACACCTCCGTATGAAAAGTCGTTCTTGATATTTGTTTGTAATAACTTAGTCCAGCTTGATTCAAATGTGCTGATTTCGTTCAATTGAGTTTCAAGATTATTTTTTTCTAGTTCTAATTCTTGTTCCCAAGAGTTAAGGTTTGCAAGTTCTAGTTCGTGTTCGTTGTTGCATTGCTCTGTCAACAATTCATAAGTTTCAGGATCATCTTCATAATAGTTGTAATAAATCTCGTTCATTTTGTCGTTATATTTAGACTGTTTTTCAGCGGTTTGTTTTGAAGCACTCAAAGTGTTCATCATATTAGTGGACAACTTATCATTAATCAATGCTTTTTGTTTTGTGTAAAGTAACAATGTTTCATGAATATTTGATATTGCCATCTCTCTAGTCCTCTTTTTTTGCTCTCTGTACTTATATAAACAATTTTGAAAAAGTCCAATTTCAACAAGTGGACTTTTTGTTACAAAAGTTAA
Organism: uncultured Candidatus Melainabacteria bacterium; assembly: GCA_937898445.1. GTDB lineage: Bacteria > Cyanobacteriota > Vampirovibrionia > Gastranaerophilales > Gastranaerophilaceae > Stercorousia. The sequence goes on from CALEJY010000326.1 coordinate 1,957, forward strand.
TAAAAAGAAAGCAAGTTGATTTGTGGACAGGTTATTATAACTCTCTAAAAAAGAAAAATGACGGGGTTGCGATTCAAACCCGTCAGCTTATGAATTATATATGTATTGTCGTCGTTTTTTCGTCACGCTCTCTCTTATATTATTTATATTCCACAAAACTAATTCTTTTTAACTATATGTAACAAAATATTACTAATTCTTTAGAATTAGTTTTTGTAAAAATTAATCCTTAGGATTAACTCTAAATATTGTTAGTTGTTAGAACGCTTTTCTTCTTCTTTTACAAAGTTTGCAAGTTCTTCTAAGTGCCTATCTTCAATTGAATCAATCAATTCTTTTACAGATTTGATTTTGTTTAGAGCAAAACCTGTTTCTGCAAGCAAAACGCAGTCGTTACAAAGTCTGTAACCTTCGTATTCTATAGAACCTGCAAGGCATTTGTTTTCGCCACAACAATCGCAATCAAAAAATTCATTTGCGATATCAGGATTATCCTCCAAATCGTCAATTCTCATCTGTTCAACGACTTGCGACATTTCTTCAACTATTTCATGTTCTGATTTTTCTTGTGTCATATTTCTTTTTTCGAACGCAGTGAGCATAAAAACTTATTGTCTTATTGCCCTTGCGCCTTAATTCCTTTATTTAATCATTTCTTTCATCTTGCTTACAGCTTCTGCCAATCCGGTAAATACTGCACGAGAAATTATGCTATGTCCGATGTTTAATTCGTGCAAACCTTCAATTTCGTGCATTCTGTGAACATTTTCGTAATTCAAACCGTGACCGGCATTAACTTGTAATCCCAAACTCTGTGCAAGTTCTGCGGATTTTTTAAGTTTTTGAAATTCTTCTTCTTCCTCTTTATATCCAAAACTTTCTGCATAAGCTCCTGTGTGCATTTCAATAAATTGTGCGCCTGTTTTAGCAGAAGCTTTCACTTGTTCCTCATCAGGATCAATAAATAGGCTGACAATAATTCCTGCATCAAGTAGAGGGTTGATAAACTCGGTTACTTTGGCTAATTGTCCTGCAACATCAAGTCCGCCTTCTGTTGTAACTTCTTGTCTTTTTTCCGGTACAAGGCAGATTGAATAAGGTTTTACGTCAAGTGCGATAGCTTGAATATCATCTGCCATAGCCATTTCAAGGTTAAGGCGTGTTTTTAAGATTTGTGATAATGCGTAAACATCTTCATCTTTAATGTGTCGTCTGTCTTCTCTTAGGTGGGTTGTAATTGATGTTGCACCGTTGTTTTCAGCGATTTCTGCGGCTTTTTCAACACTTGGTTCAACTCCGCCTCTAGCGTTTCTTAATGTTGCTACGTGGTCTATATTTACTCCTAATAACATTTTTACCTGCTTTCTTTAATTTCGTTGTTAATTTTTAATAATGCTGTATATGATGGCAAAATCGTTGTTTTGCCGTCTTTTGTCGCCATATCAATGGCTTTTTTAATATTAGGTTCTATAATAATTCTTTCTTGCGGAATGCCTGCGTATTTCAAACGAGTTGCCATATCGTTTGCTCTAATTCCTGATGTAATGACGAGTTTTTTCGCATCTTTCAATTGCTCAAAATCGCTATCCCAAAGCCATGAAATATCTCTGCCATCTGCATAATTGTCGTTTATCGCAACGACGATATTTGAGTTTAAATCTACGGTTTTCAAAACTTCGCTTGCACCTGTAGGGTTTTTGATAAGCTGAATTACAGTCTGATTGCCGTTTATTACTCTTTTTTCAGTTCTTCCAAAAATTGCATGATATGTATCAAGAGCTTTTTGAATTTCATCTTTGTTTAAACCTTGTTCAAATGCAAAAGCGATTGCAGCAAGAGCATTATAAGCATTGTAAAGCCCTGCAAGATTAACTGTGAATTGATATTCCAAACCTTTATTTTTTACTGTCAAAATTGAATATTCGTTGAAAACCTTAACATTAGCCGGATAATCGCATTCGTGGCGTTTGTAATCGCATTTAGAACAGTAATAATGCCCTTCTTGAGCCATAAATTGTTTTGAATATTCTAAAGGCTCTCCACAAGGGCAATTGAAAGCTTCTGCCGGCGCATTAGATTTGTGTTCGTAGTTGCAATCATATTCAACGTTTTCAAATCCGTAATAAACCGCATATTTAGTTCTGTCAAAAGTAGCAACCAGCGGATCATCAGCGTTTAAGATAAGTTTCAGATTTGGATTTTTGTCAATTGCGTTTTTGATAAATCCTGCAGTTGTATTTAGTTCTCCGTATCTGTCTAATTGGTCACGAAATAAATTTGTTACAACCAAATAATCTGATGGCATGTAGTCATATAATTTGGTCAAATAAGCCTCATCAGATTCAATTACGGCGTAATCAAAGCGTATAAAAGGTCTTACAGATAGCGCAAAAACATTCGCTACACCTGTAAGCATATTTGCGCCTTTTAGGTTGTGGATTACATTTTGGTTTGCGACTTCCAAAATATGTGCAATAATTCCTGATGTTGTAGATTTTCCGTTCGTTCCGGTAATTGTAATAACATCTTTTTTTATATATTTTCTGCAATGAGCAAGAAAATCAGGGCAAATTTTAAGCGTCATCATTCCGACAAAAGATGTTCCAGATGAGCGATTAAGCAGTCTGATTGCCAAATATGCCAATCTTGCCATTATTAATGATAAATAAAATTCAAATATCCTAATCATAAATAGTCCTTTAGACGTATTCTATTTCTCCCTATCCTATATTAATATAATACAAAGAATAAGAAAAATGTATATATTTATCGCAATAATTTTCATAGCAGAGTTAATAATTGCCCATTTTATAATCAGTAATTTGATAAAATGGGACAGGAATGTGCGCTATTACAACGCTTGTGTGGAAACTTTTAACCCATTAATACAAACATGCTTGCAATATGGAAGATGTTTGGTTTCTTCTTTCAAAAACTCTTTTGAAGGTGTAATTTTATACGTAAAGAAAAAACGAGAACAATTTATTTCAAAAATTATTTTTGCCGTTGCGATATATTCTCTCTTGATAATATTTAAAATCAAAAAGAATAAAGCTAAAAAAATATATAAATTAGCAGGCGCAATCAAAGACCTAGTGCTTGAATTAGCCGTTTAACTTGTAATTTATTAAAAAATATGTTAGAATTATAAATGAAAGATGAGGTTATGTTATGAGTAAAAACAAATCATTTATGTTCGCAATGGGACTAATTGCCGGAGTTGTTGGCGGATTAGTTGCAGGCGTGCTTTACGCTCCAAAACCGGGAGAAGAATCTAGACGTGAGTTGAAAGATGCTGCGTGCGAGTTTTACGAAAAAAATTCTCCTGCGATTAAAGATGCAAAAAAACAAGCTCTTGAGAATATTGATTTGATGAAATATAAGTTAGAAAGACAATTTAGAAAATTTAACAATATGGTAAAATCAAAGAAACTTCTTAAAGCTAAAGAGCTTGAAGAAATGGACGACGAATACAATTGCGAAAACTAAAAGGAAATTAATAAATGGAAATGTCACAAATTGCGTTAAATCACGGCTTAACTTTTTTAGTTTGGGCAACAGGTGTTATTTTAATTGTTGTTGCCGGATTTATGGTTAAGTTGTTGATTGACCTTTCGGCTCTCGCGAAGAATTTGAAGGAAACTTCAACTATCGTGAATACAGAATTGAAACCAACATTAAAGGAATTAAATCAAACATTGAACTCAATAAATGAGATTGTAAAAAGTACCGATAAAAATGTTGGCGATTTCAAAACAGCGGTTGGTAGCTTGTTAGACAAGACAAAACTAGTGTCAGGAACACTTCTTGGCGGTTTGTTTAAAGGTTTTACTACTGCTTACAAGATGTTTAGAAAATAGCCGGTTTCGGTGATTTTTTATCATCAAACAATTGTTACAATAGAAACGAAAAAAGGAGTAATATATTATGTCAGCAACAAAATTTTTAGCAGGTTTTATAGTAGGTGGCGCAATTGGTGCAATTGCAGGTGTTTTGCTTGCTCCAAAATCAGGAGAAGAAACTCGTGCATTGATAGCAGATAGCGCAAAAGATGCTGTAAGACGTGCAGATGAAACTGTTAAAGAAATTCAATCAAAAGCAGATGATGTAGTTTCTGATATGCAAAAAAAAGGTGATGAAATCAAAGAAAAAATCCAAAACCTTATTAATCAACAAAAAGAAGCTAAACAAGAAGCTTAAGAAAAATTTCACAATTAAACTAAAAAGGCTTTCTCTAATTAGAGAAAGCCTTTTTTATATAGCCATCTGCGACAATATTGGTTCCTACTTCATATTTTTGGATAAGAAGCCTAGATGCAAAGCTGCTTGGAGGCAAAGTCTGTATCAAAAGCAGCTAGGCGGCTAAGAAGCGAAGCAGCTAAGCGAAATAAAGTCCTCCCTAATGAGGGAGGATGCAAGGTGGGTGCTGATTTTCAACTATTTTTTACTAAGAAAAATTTTTAATTTATCTCAATTATTAAGAAATGTAAAAACGAATTTAAAATAGGCTCAAACCCAGATATAATGCCTCTATGCTATGCTATGCTATGCTATGTGGCGCACTGTGTCAACTTTTTCGCCTTTTATGTTTTTATAAATGAGTAAGGGAAATCGATTTTCAAGAAAGTTAAGAAAGAAATTATAGGAGAAAAATTATTATGGTAAATATCGCAGAAATTGGGACAAAAGTTATGTCTGGACTTAATTATAGTTCACTTACAAAATACGCTAACAATCCAAAGCAATTTGAAGCAACCTTAAAAAACTTAAAAGCCTTAAAAATGCCAGAACCGCCTAAAGCAGATGTATTTATATTAGCGACAAAAGATAAACCTGTTTTAGATATTCCTAAAACATTTGCTAAAGAACCTCCATTATGGAAGAAAGTTATTGGAAAAATCTTTGGTTAGTAAAATATAATTAAAAAATGGATGAGATTATATCATCCATTTTTTTACGCATTTCTTTGGAAAAATCCTGCAATTTCTTTATGTGGGAAGGATTTTACAACGGGGTGACCGTGCGGGTAGAAAAGTAGGGCGGGATACCTATCCCGCCATCAATAATTTTATATAATACGCAATGATATTTTTTTATTGATTTTTCAATGCATCATCAAGAGCTTTTTCTAATACAGTAATTTTGTTTTCTAAAACCTGAATTTTGGCTTCTGCTGATGAATTTGAAATTGAACCTTTTTCCAATTCTCGTTTATATGCGTTGAATTTGTCTTTCAAAGATTTGTATAGCGGAGCGAAGAAAAATATCGCTGAAATTTCTCCCAAAATAAATAAAATAAGGGTATATAATGCCATATTCATTGTGAATGTTCTTGGGGTAAGATTTAGGATAGCTGCAATTTTGCTACTCAAAATCGTAATTCCTGCTGTATCTTGAAAGTTCATTAAAATCAAAAAACATAAAATTAATGTTGTTAATATCGAAATAATCTGCATAAAATCAGCTCCTTAAATATTTTAGAACCTTTTGAATTTTTTCATCCGGCTCAATCTGCAATTCTATTATTTCATCCCCAAAGGGTTTTGTAAAGCGAAGAAAGTATGATTGCAAAACTTGTTCTTCTGTCTTAACTTTTCCTTGTCCTGCACCATATAAAGTGTCGTTGAAAACAGGATGGTTAATGCTTTTCATGTGAACTCTGATTTGATGCGTTCTGCCTGTGATTAGGGTTAATTCTATATAGGTTGCATCTTTAAATCGCTCCAAAACTTTCACAATTGTTTTTGATGGTTTCCCGTCTTCTCTAATCGCCATTTTATGTGGTTGGTTTGGATTTCTGCCAATTGGAGAATTTATTTCAAATTCGTCTTGCTCAATTATTCCTTTTACAATAGCACGGTATTTTTTTGTTATTGTGTGATTTTTAATTTGATTTGCAAGAAATTCGTGCGCTTTGTTATTTTTTGCAACCATCAAA
>CALEJY010000327.1 GCA_937898445.1 uncultured Candidatus Melainabacteria bacterium
GCACCCACCTAAATCACCTCTCACAAAACGTGACATTTAGTCACCTTTTGTTCGGCACAGTCTCAAGGGAGGACTTTATTATACTTAGCTGCTTCACTTCCTAGCTGCCTAGCTGCTTCTGATACGAACTTTTCACGTTTCACTTCTCACTTTTCACTAAAAGCAACTACTTTCTGATACCGACTTTGCATCCAGACTTCTTTGCATCTCTGCATCTCAAAACCTTAACCGTTTATCGCAACATTAGTCGGCTCAACAGATTTTGCATAGTTTACTAACGCTTTAAACACAAATGGATGTAATTTTTCATCTTTTACATCTTGATAAATTATTGTAAGTGCCTGTTTTGGGGACATTGGAGCTTTATAAGTCCTGCTTTCTGTCAATGCTGAATATTTATCTGCTGCAGACAAGATTTGTAAATTCAAATCCGCATTGAAATCTTTTCCAACCCACGGATAACCTGTTTTTTTCGCATTCTGATGATGGTTTCTTATCAAATTCAATGTTTTATCATTCAAGTTAGAGTTTTTCAAAATCTCATAACTCAACTCTGAATGAGTGTGCATAATTTTTGTTTCTTTTTCATCCAATCTTGCTGGTTTATTCAAAACCTCCGGAGGAATTAAAACCTTTCCCACATCATGCAAATAAGCAGCGTCATCTATTGCTTTTAAATCAACTCTATTGCGTAAAGCGAACGGTAAATTATCCGCAATTCCGTTAATAATCTTTTGTGTATCAGTTGCATGATTTTTCTGCAAATCGTTTAATTCTTCAATATTCAAATTCAAATCAGGATTAAAATCTTTTACAATCGCACGGATTTTAGGGTTTGAACTAACCGCTTTTCTAATATACTGTTCTGTCGCAAGAGATTTAACCGACGTACTTTGAAAAGTATCGGCATTCAATCCTGTTCCGAAATATACATTATTACGATTTCGGTCAACACGGGTATTCGGTTGTAATGCGCCCACACTAAAGGCGCGATTGATTTCCAATCCCATACACGACTACATTAAATTACTACTACACTACATATTTATAAAGTATTTTTTTACGCCCAAATTGACTTTAATTGAGAATTTTGTGTAGAAATTTTAACAAAATACAATTAAAGATTATATAAAGAATAAAAATTTTTATTATTAAGTGTGATACAATTATATTTATGAAAGAGATAGAAAATGTGTTAGTGTGCGGAATAGGTGCAGTAGGAAGCATTTATGCCGACAAAATAGAAAAATATTCCCCTGAGAAATTAAGAGTATTAGTAGACAAATCAAGGTTGGAAAGATATCAAAAAAATCCGACAATCTTCAATGGCAGAACCCTAAATTTCAATTATGTTCTACCTGATGAAACAAATTTTAAAGCAGATTTAATAATCATAGCAACAAAATTTGATGGATTAAATGAGGTTATAAAAAATATCAAAAATTTTGTTAAAGATGATACTATCATTTTGTCACTATTAAATGGAGTTACAAGTGAAAAAATTATCGCCAAAACTTATGGGCGTGAAAAGTTGTTATACTCGTATTTTATAGGACATAGCGCAATCCGAGAAGGAAGAAAAATTATTCATGACGACGTAAATACAATTGTTTACGGCTCAGAAAATTCTAACGATTTTGAAAATGTCGAAAAAGTAAAGAATTTCTTTGAAAAAGCAAATATAAACTATCTTATTCCAGACGATATTATCCATTCATTGTGGCTAAAATATATGCTAAATGTTGCAGCTAACCAAACAACTGCGATTTTGAGGATGAATTTTGGAGAAATGCTCGAAAACGACAAATGTATGGAATTTGCAATAAATATAATGAAGGAAGTTCAGGCTATTGCAAAAGCAGAAGGCGTAAAAAACACCGAAACAATGATTGATGAAACCGTCAAACATCTTCATACAATGATACCGGAAGGCAAAACATCTATGTTGCAGGATGTCGAAGCCGGCAGAAAAACCGAAGTCGATATGTTTGCAGGTACGATTTTAAAAATGGGTGAAGAACTAGGAATTCCAACCCCATATAACAAAGTTATAAAAGAAATGGTTGAAATTATTCATAGACAACAAGATATCAACAAATCAAAGCAACTTGTCAATTGCTAATTAATAATCCTCACTTTGAGAATTTTGTTGGTAATTTATAGTCTGTTGGCGCATATTTTGGATTTCATTAACCTGTTCATCAACTTGTTCTTGAACACTTTTTGTATCAGTTGCAGAATTGTTGATTTTTAAAGATGTAGTTCCTTTTAGCGCATTCATTCCAATAAGGAACACAACTGCTGTCAAAACTAAACCTATCAACAAATCAATAGCCCCGAACGCATTTCTTTTCATAAAAACCTCTTTAACTCAATTTGTTTTTGTGGATAAAAAATTTAACCGCATCATCAACAGTTTTAGGAGTTTTCAAAATTTCGTCTTCAATACTATGTCTTTTGTTGCCCACAAAAAATTTGTTATAAACGGACAAACCTGCATAAATAATTATTGATGACAAAGCAACTCCACCCATTGCTAGGAGAAATTTTGTTATCGTCGTTGTCATGGCAGTACTGCGGGTTGTTTCGCACAAACCCGCATTTACTGTCAAAAACATTATTGTAAAAATTGTACCAAAGATTTTATTCTTCAACGTTTTCCTCTGTAGCCTCTTTAGTTTTCTTAGCTCTTGGTTTTCTTGTTTTAGAAGTTCCTCTATTTGGTCTGCGAGTTTTCTTAGGTTTTTCTTCTGTAGTTTCCTCGCTTGCAGGAGCTTCTTCAGCAACCTCAGCTTTTTCTTCTACTTGTTCTACAACAGGTTCTTCTTTTTTAGATTTTTGAGATTTTTTCTTACCTGTCTTTTCTTCTTTTGGAGGTTCAATTTCTTCTGCTTGAACCTCTATAACAGGTTTGATTTCTTCATTTGGTTTCAAAACTGTTTCAGCGGTTTCAATAGTTTGTTCTGCAATTTCAGGAGCTGTTTGCTCTTGTTTCTTTTCAAACTTATTTTTTCTTCCGCCACGTTTGCGTTTGTTATCACGTTTTTCAGTTTCTTGAACCGCAACTGTTGAAGGATTTTCAACCTCAACAACAGGTGTTTGAACTTGTTGTTCTTCAACCATTTCTTGTTGTGGAGCCGGTTGATTTTGATTTTGGTTATTATTTCTGTTGCTATTATTGTTTTTATTGTTCTTTTTAAAGTTATTAACCGGCAACTTCATTTTCGCAGCTTTTGCTCTATATTCGCCTTCTGCAGTCGGAGTTGCAAAGTTAAATTCGTTCATAAAATATCCTGTACCTTGACAGTGCGGACATTTTTTAGTAAAGATTTCTGACAAAGATTGACCTTGTCTGTGACGAGTAAGTTCAACCAAACCTAAATCAGAAATTTGACCAACTTGAGGTTTTGCCTTATCCGGTTCAAGTGCAATTTCAAGTTCTTCCAACATAGCCAATTTATCAGCTCTTGACATCATATCAATAAAGTCAACGATAATCATACCACCAATATTTCTTAATCTTAATTGACGAGCGATTTCATGAACTGCTTCAATATTAGTTTTCAAAATAGTTTCGTCTTGAGTTGATGAACTTGTAAACTTACCACTGTTAACATCAATTACAGTCAACGCCTCAGTTTGTTGAATAAACAAATATCCGCCTGATGGCATATTAACTTTGATATTCAAAGCTGCTTTGATTTCTTTGTGAACATCGGTTGCAATAAGTAAAGGTTCTGTTCCTTTATACAAAGTAACTTGAACATTTTTGTTCATGTGCCAGTTTTGCAAAATATTTTGAACTCTTTGCATTGCAAAAGCGGTATCAACAACGATTTCTTTTACATCTTCCGTACAAGCTTCTCTGATAGTTCTATAAAGAAGGTCTTGATCACGGTACAAAAGGTTTGGAGGTGTCATTGTTTCTGAAGCGGTAATAATATTATTCCATTTTTCTAGAAGAATTTCCAAATCCTCTTGAATATCAGCTTCTGATTGACCTTCAGCCTCTGTTCTGATAATTAC
>CALEJY010000328.1 GCA_937898445.1 uncultured Candidatus Melainabacteria bacterium
GATTGTAGTCAAAGCACCAGATGTCGGAGAAACATAGTTTCCGACAGTCACGTTAATAATACCAACTTTTCCGTTAACAGGGGATTTTACATTTGTATAGCTTAAGTTTCTGTTTGCATCGTTCAAAGATGCTTGAGCTGATGCCAATTGTGCACGAAGTGCATCTCTTTGTGACAACAATTGGTCATATTGAGCTTTTGCTATATAATCTTTTTTTACAAGTTCTGACGCACGAGCAAGTTGCTTTTCTGCGTAAACAAGTTGAGCTTTCAAATTTTTGACATTTGCAGCTGCGACATTAGATGCGTTAGAGTATTCTGTCGGTTCTATTTGGAACAAAACCTGTCCGGCTTTTACATAATCCCCTTCTTTAAAATAACTTTTCAAAAGATACCCCGAAATACGAGCCATTACATCAACTCTATATTTTGAAACTACTCTCCCTGGAGCATCAAAATTTCTGATTACACTTTTGGTTTCAACCTCTTGCACGGTAACAGAAGGCGCAGGTCTATTTTTCATAGCCTTACCTTGCATAATGTTTCCAAACATTGAAAACCCAAATCTTATTAAAATTGCGGCAATAACTACCGACAAAAATATTATAATATTTTTCTTCATACACTCTCCCTATCTGATTTTATGAGTATGTTGTTTTTACAACAATTGTATTATTAATGAAATTCCATGTCAATAAAAAATATCACAAATTATACAGTCGGGGAATTAACACCTCATTTGCATAAAAAAAAACGACAAACTGTTGCTTGTCGTTGGAAAATCAATAGGAAAAAGGGAAAGGAAAATTTGGTTTATGTTTTAGTGCTTTCGCACTAGTTATTATTCATAGTATTAACCGAATGTTTTGAAAGAACTTTCAACGTTCTTTTGGATTACTTTTTCAACTGCATCAATTTCTGTAGAAATTGCATCTTGTTCAGTATCAAGTTGTTTTAGTCTTAATTCAAGGTTTTTGTCTTCTGATTGAATAATTTCAATTTTTGAGTTGATGTCTTGAATTGCTTGATCATATTCGTATTTTTCATACTCATATTGGTTCATTGCATCATCATAAGCTGCTTGATCAGTTGCAGTTGTAGTTGTCAATGCATAAGTAACTTTATTGTCTGATGCATCTTTAATTGTTATGTTAATGTAACGACCAGAACTATCTTTTTCAATTTCACAACCTTCAACTGCTTTAACTTCTTCAGTTTTAGTTTCTGTACCGATTTTGTAGCAATTGATATTTGATTGAGAATTGCCGTTAGTATCATAGTTTGCGTTTTGCAAATTATCTAACTTGTAGAAATATGGTTCATATTCGCCTGTAGTTGTGTTTTGAACATATCTAACCATATAGTCGCCATCGCCATATTTTTGTTTAAGAAGTGCCAAATATTGTTCTTCTTCTTTTGCAAGTTGTTTAAGTTGATCTTCTGACAATGTTTTCAAGTATTCATCATTGATTGCATCGCCATTAATAGTAACATCTCCACCTGCTTGAGTAGTGATAGAATCAACTTCAGCTTGAGTTAATTGTCTTTCTTTAGTTTTGGAATCTTCTTTAACTAAAGTTCCATCATCTTTTTTAGAAATCCAAGATACTTCGTCATTTTCTTCATTATAGATAGCCGGAAGAACTTCATCTTCTGTTACTGTTGTTGCAGTATCAACTGTTCCATCTTCATTGATTGGAGAGAAAGTTCCGTTTGTATTCTTTTGGTATTGAACCAACAAATCTTTTTTAGCGTTATAAGAATAATAACCGATATTTTGTTGTTCATCTGCGGTCAAAGGAGTTTCTGTTGTTTCTCCAGTTTTTTCATCAATATAATATCCGTCATCTTTCTTATTAACTGCATAAGAAGTTCCGTCAATTACAATTTTATTTCCAACTGTTTGAGTTTTTTCAGTAGTTGTAATTGCGCCATCACCAAATTCACCAAGTTTTCTCAAAGTGTTTGAACCAACTTTGTAAGTATTGTTTGCGCCATCAGTTTCACGTGTAACAATACTTGTAGCTGCGCTTACCATTGAGAAATCATCTTTCCAAGTTCTCAAATAGCTAACAGTATAAGTTCCGTTAGTTTGCGCAATCATTGCGGTAATTTGGTTTGTTAATGCTCCGTCTTCGAAAGTGTACACTGCTTTAGTGTAATCGTCGACAGACGGTGGTACTGGAACAGCCATACCAAGCAAATCGTTATAGTAATTTGCAGATTGGTTAGACAATGTTGTTCTTTGTTGGTTGATCTGTTGACCTTCAAATTCAACATTTGTCTTTCTGGCAGTCAGACCTAAAAATCTAGCTTGTGATGCTGACATTCCCATTTTACTGTCGATCTTCCTTTCGTTAACTTTGTACTTACATCATGGTTATCGACACATGTTGGGAAAAACTTTAAACATGTTGAAAGACATGTTACAAAACTGTAACATTTAAATTTTTACTGGTCTGAAGATTTATTTCCCCCAACATTTAATATATTCCAATATCGCTCCGCCAATTTCTTCATTAGGGTCAAATGGCGCAGGTTGTTGGTTTATTGAATTTTGAACTAACATTTTTACCAAAGGTCCAAAGGCATCAGGAACTTGAGTTTTTCTATAAATTCCGGCTAAAAATGTTTGAATATTAGGCGATTTAGTATTATTAAATCTGCTCAAAGTCGGATACATCTTGTCAACACCCTTCGTGCCATTTTCTATCATTCTGTCAAGAATATAAAGCGTTTCAGTCACTTGCGCCTCGTTATTTGAGTGTTGCAATATATCATTTATACATGGAAGTGCATTTTCTTTTTGTGCAACAAAATATTTAACCTTGTTTGGCTCAACATAAGTATAATTTCTATCATTTGTCGGAAGTTTGCAATGCGTATATTCAAACTTGTCTCCTTCATCCACAATTGGACAAGTTTTTTGCAAATGTTGAAATTTATCTTGAAAAACTTTTGGTGCAGAATGCACTCTATAAGCGTTATTTATCGCAATATTATTCATTTAATCTCCTTTATGAATATACAAACGGCGGTCCGTTTTTAATTTCTAACAAAATATTATCTGCCATAACTTTCAATTCTTCTTTTGGCTTGCCATTTTGAACCTGTTTATAAAATTCATCAACAAGCGGCTGAATTGCGGCATCTTTTTTAGATTTGAAGTTTCTCAACTCAGTTGAAACAAGCCTGTTTTGCAAATCAACTTCAGTTTGGGCATTCATCTTTTTTACCTGAACCTCTTTTATTGCATCACCGGCTAACTTTCCACCATATCCGATAGCCGTAAGTCCGGTAATTCCAAAGAATAATTGTTTAAACTGCTTGTTATTCGGGTCTAAAAGCCAGTTATAGAAAAATGCTCTATAATCGTTTACGTGAGAATAAAAAGCAGGTTTTGGAGTTCCGTCGCCACCGATTGTCGCATTAACTGCAGTTGTCGATGTTTTCGATTTTTTGACCATCTTTTGCGTAAAATCTTCAACCTCAGCTTTATCCCAACTCAAATCCTTCAAATACTCTTTGATAGTATTTTCATTCGCATCAATTGATTGAAAATAAGCATCCAACAAATTTTTGTCTTTATCTTTTGTTGAATTATTAGAATTTTTAATTACGTCTTTAATCAAACCTTCTTTCTTTTCAACAAATTCATTCAACAATTTGTTACTCTTACTCAAATTTTTCAAAGCTAAAAATCCCAATCCCACAATTGATGCAAGTGTTGTCGCACCTAACAAAAAGTAATTTATGTTACTAGACTTTTCTTCTTGTTTTTTATTTGCAGTGAACGGGATTTTTGTACCAAAATTTGACAAAATTTTTCTTTTTCCACCTGAAAGATAATCATTCAACTCGTTTGCTTTTTCAGACAGCATATTGCGAGTAATCTGAATTTTTCCGGCAAAAGACTGAGTTTCGATATCAATAAGTTTTTCTTGCATATTTTTTTGAATATCAGCTTCACGCTTTTTAACCCAAACATCTTTAAACCCATCAAAGAAAGTTTTTCCGATAAATCCCATCGCCGTAAGTGTCAAAACCCCAACCCCAGCCCTTATTGTTTTAAGGGTTGGACTTTGTATCATTTGATAAAGTGCCTGATGAGTTTCTTCGTTTATCGCAACGTTTCTCGTAGTTGGCGGAAGGCGTTTTTCATCAACAATTTTCAAATTAATTTTAGTACTATGTTTTACAAACGCAGCCAAAAGCGCAATAGTTCCCATAACTCCGACTGACAAAGCACTTATCGGTAAAAGACTTTTTTCGGGCATAATATCTTTTTCGTACAATCTTGACGGCATTTTGGAATAATTTGAAATTACGAGAGTATCACAAGTGTCATCCAAATTAACTTTGTAATCCGGATAATCTTTTATAAAATTATTTACAAGAACACCTTCTTTAGTTTCGGTATTCGTTCTTTTTTGCGATTTTGTCAAATTACGTTGCTGCCTGATGGTTTCTGCATCATGGAGCGGAGTTGTACTAATCGTCATTTACTTCCTTTTCAGTTATTTTTTTATACAAATCGTGGATAAAAGTTTTCAATTTGAAAGCTTTTTTAGTTTCATCGACTTGCTTGTCATCGTTATCAGAATTTAGCGGTTTAAATATTGAGAACAATGACTTTACTTTCTTTTTCAAACTGTTAAATGTTTCAGAAATCTTTTTAGCAACAGCAGCTTTTAACTCGCCTACCATTGCGGTCAATTTGTCTGAAATATCCGCTAATCTTTGTTGAACAGTTTGAATTATATTTGAGATAGTTGTTGGAATATTTGCAATTCCTCTTGCGATACCGCCTAAGACAGTATTTAACACAAAATTTATCGGTTTTGCAATAATTGAGGGTGTATTTTGAGAGAAAAAGCCTCCAATATTTGCAAGTTTTTGGCTTGCATTCATCATTGCGTTTTGGAACGCTCGAACATTATTCGCAAAATTTTGCGCATCTTGTTCTCTTTGAAGTTTTGCCATTTTTTGAGCTTTCAAAAACGCACCAATAGCTGCGCATTCATTCCAGCTCATTTCACCGGGTTTTGCTGAAAAATCAGCCTTTTTCATGCCTCCACCCATTCCACTACAAATTGGGCATGCACCTTGTGGCAAGCCATGCGGACAGGTTCCAATTTTATTGGAATTATTGGATTGTACAGCTATTAAAGACATAAAAAAGTCCTCTTTTTCAAGAGGCCACAAAAGGAGTTCGTTCAATCTGTGCGTAAACGAATCCATTTTGAGCATTCCGACTATTACGGCTGCGCCAGCAGTTGAAGATATTCACTTCATTTCCTCTATGCTAATAGGTTAAAATAAGCGAATATGATTGTCAAGAATTATGGTTATTTAAAAAATTTTGTAAGGGTTCAAAATATTATTAGGGTCAAATGTCTTTTTAATCTGTCGCATATAATCAATTGCGACATTAGACACAACTTTGTTGATATGAGAGCGTTTCAGCATTCCAACCCCATGTTCTCCCGACAAAATTCCACCTAATTTTGCAGTCAAATCATAGATTTCATTTTTTGCGAGTTTGTAACGTTTGTATTCATCTTCATCAGAATAATCAATCGGAATTTGCGGATGAACACTTCCATCACCTACATGCCCGACCATACAAACATCCAAATTATATTTTTCACAAATTTCTCTTATCCCCAAAACTAAAGCCTCAAGATTTTCTCTCGGAACAATAACGTCATCCGTCGTAACATTCGGTTTTAATTTTGCACAAGCACCCATAGAAGATCTTCGAGCAGTCCAAATTTTATTATATTCTTCATCATTATGAGATGCCTGAATTGCAGATGCTCCACAATTTTTCAAGATATTTACAATAATATCTTCCTGATACTTCATAGAACATTCAAACCCGTCAATTTCTATAACAAGAGCGGCTTCTTTTTCAGTCAAAAGATTTGCGGGATAAAACTTTTCAACTGTTTGAATAGCGTTTTTATCCATAAAATCAATAGTTGTTGGGAAAATTCTCTGTTCAATTATTGCATTAACTGCATTCACCGCCTCTTTTACGGTATCAAAATAAGTCATCAAAACCTTTTTACTTTCAGGTTTAGGGATTAATTTTAAAGTCGCCTCAACAACAATTCCCAATGTGCCTTCTGAACCGACAAATAGAGTATTCAAGTTATATCCTGTAGCGTTTTTGATAGTATTTGCACCGGTCTGCAAAACTTCTCCACTAGCCGTAACAACTTTCAAATCAACAACATAATCCTTCGTAGTGCCGTATTTGAAGGACTTTGCCCCACCTGATGCCTGCGCAATACTTCCGCCAATTGTTGAAACTGCTAAATTTGAAGGGTCTGGCGGATAAAAAAGTCCTAATTTTTCAACTTCTTTTTGAAAATCACCCAACACAACACCTGGTTCTACACGTGCTGTCATATTTTCTTTATTAATTTCAAAAATCATATTCATCTTTGAAAAATTCAAAATTATTCCGCCGTGTTCTGCAACACAAGCTCCAACGACATTAGTACCTGCGCCACGACAAATTATCGGAACTTTATATTTATTTGCAATTTTCACAACCTGCTGAACCTGTTCTGTGTTTTCAACAAAAACCACAACATCAGGAATATTATTTTTAATCTCTCTTAAATTTGACGCATCTTGCGCATAGGCATAGCGTTCTTCCAATGTATCCAATACATTAGCCGACGAGAGAGAGTTTTTTAAATCTTTTATCAGTTTGTTAGTCTTCATCAACATAAGATGTAAGTTTTTCTATATTAGTTCCAAGTCTTGATAACATTTTTTCAATCTTATCCACTTTTCTATTTAACACCATATCATCTTTTTCTTCAAGTGTCGATAATATTTTTTCTAACTTCATTTCCAATCTGTCAATTCTTGCCTCTTGTTGTTCAAATTTATTTTCCAATTCAGAAAGCAATTCAGATTTTTCCGGAACCGCAGAACGCAATTCTTCAATATTATCTTTTATCTCTTGAATATCAGAAACTTTTTCAATAACATCATTAACATTTTCTTTTATAGAATTAATTTCTGATGTTTTTTCGGTAATACTTGAGATATTTTCGGTCGTAGTATCAATCCATTCGCCCAAATACATCATCACTTGATGGAAAACTTTGTCAGCATTGGCAGATTCAACCGCCATTGATTGAATATTTTCAATCTTACGTTCAAGTCTTTCTGTCGCTTCAGTATTATCCAAATATTCCAATCTGTCTTGTAATTTTCCAACAAGACTGCCAAAGTTATTCAAACCGTCATTCAAAGCCTTGTTAGATTCATCAGATGTCAAAAGGATTTTGTTTGTTCTTGAACTTATGCTCAAAATATCTTCATTTAACTTTTCAATATCACCTTTCAAACCGACAATTTGTTCTTGAGTAAGAGTAGTTTCTAACCCCTCTACAGAATTAACGATTTTTTTGATATCGCCTGACAAGTTTTCAAAATCATTACCGGAAAGATGAGTTATCGCAACTCTCAATTTTGCAATATCAGATTCCACATCCTGCAATGTGTAAGAGTATCCAAAATCATCATCAGGACTGGCTAATTGACGTAATTGATTTTGAACTTCTATCAATCCTTGTTTAAGAGCATCAGTTTTTTCTTCTACAAAATCTTTGATTTCCTCTGTTTCTTCAACAAACGAAATTTGATCGACCAAAGACACAAGAGCATTCATTATTGTTTCTTTTATGTCTTCAGAATTTTTTTCCAAATCAACATTATCAAGTTTCAAAAGAACATCTTTCAAATACTTGTCAATAGCGTTAGCTTTTTCATCAGACGCAACTTCAAAATATTTTCTTTGCTCAAAGATAAGCTCTTTAATATCGTCAATTTCTTCTTCAATATCAAAATCATTGCCATCCATAGCAATCACATCGACTTTTTGGTGCAAAGCCGAAAGCATTTCAGCAACCTTATCTTCGGTTTCTGAAAACTCATCAAACTTGTCATACAAAATATCTAAC
The DNA here is from genome assembly GCA_937898445.1 of uncultured Candidatus Melainabacteria bacterium. Taxonomy (GTDB): domain Bacteria; phylum Cyanobacteriota; class Vampirovibrionia; order Gastranaerophilales; family Gastranaerophilaceae; genus Stercorousia. The sequence continues at coordinate 7,988 of CALEJY010000328.1, forward strand.
GAATTATCCGCTGCAATAACGTCAACCTTGCTTGACAAAGTATCAAGCGCATTTTTGAAATACTCTGTATTTTCTTCAAAATCATCCAATTTTTCAGTAATAATTTCCAAATCAGATTTCAAAGAATCATCACTTGCAATAATATCAACACGTGCAATCAAAGATTCAAGAGTTTCTGTCAAATCAGAACCTGTTTTGTCTGCTTTTGCTTCAATTTCTTCTAACGAATGCAAAATTTCTTCGTTGTCAGTAGACATAATCAAAGCATCCATTTTCTGATTTAAAATATCGTTTGCTTGTTCTGTTTTTGCACCAATATCATCTAACGAATTTAAGATTTCATCTTTATCTGTCGAAGAAACAAGAACATCTATTTTTTCATTTAAAACATCATTTGTCTGCTCGGCTTTTACTCCAAGTTCATCTATAGAATTTAAAATTTCGGCTTTATCAGTTGATAATACAAGCGCATCAACTTTTTGGTTCAGAATATCAATATTTTCTTTGCATTTTGAAGTATCACATTTTTCTACAGTTTGCTCAACCGTCTGTTTAACAGTTTGTTCAACAGTTTTTTCAACCACATCTTCACAAGCTGATTTAATATGATTTTTTAATTCTTCTCCGAGTGAAAAAATATTTCCATAAATTTTATTTGAAACATCTTCCGCATTGCTTGAAATTGTTTCTGAGATATTTTTTTCAATATTATCGTGTTTATCCAAAACAATATCAAGTTTTACATTTAGTTCTTCTTTTGTATTATATATTGCATCAACAACCCTTGTATCTTCCAACATATTAGCAATTTGTGATTTCATATCACCAATATATTCATCCAGTTTTTCTTCAAACAAGCATTGCAAGTTTTTAGAATTTGTTTCAATTGTAATATTCAACAATTCAATATCATTTTGAAGTTTTTCAGACACACAATCTTCAATCAAAGTAATCTTATTGAAAATATCTTTATAAGCCTGTTCCAACCTCAATATAGCTTCAGAATTTGATGCAAGTTCTCCGTTTACATCAACACTAAAGTTCATAAACGAAGTTTCAACCAAAACTTTCAAATCAGCTATCAATTTATTAAAATCATAGCCCGAAAAATCATCAAAACTTTTCTTGATATCTTCAAAATTCTGCAAAACTTCATCTTTGCCACTTTGAATTATGCCTGTAATATCAGTATTTACAAGCCCGATTTCTTGTTTTAATGATGAGAATTTTTCTTCTATATTACCTGCCAAACCGGTTTCACTATTAAGTTTTTCCAAAACATCCAAAACCGTAGAAAATTTATTTTCTATAAAATCTATATTTTCATTTATTGAAGAATTTATATCTTTCAAAGCGGAATTTTCAAGATTTTCAATTGCAGTCAATATCTCTTTAACATTTTCATCCAATAATGTTAAAAATTTATCTGTTTTTTCATCAGCAGAAGATTTAATTTCTCCCAAAGCTTCTTGAACAGAAACGATTTCTTGTTTAATATCTCCCAGTTCTTCAATAGAAGATGAAATTTTCTCATCAACATCAGATGATGTATTTTGAACATTTTGAGCAAATTCAGCCAATTTAACTTGCAAAGTTGCCATTTTATCTTCATAAACATCAGAGCAACTTTCAATTGCGGTTTCCATTGCCAATAATTTTTTTGAAATTTTTTCATCTACAACATTTTTGGAATTTTCGGCATTTTCATTCAATTCAGCAATATAATTTTTCAAACTTTCCACAACATCATCAAGATGTAATTTCAAATCAGAAACATTTGTTGAAATATCAGATGAAAAATCTGTTTTTATATCAGATAAAGAAGTTTTCAATTCATCTGTAATATTGGTTGAAAATTCATCAACTTTTCCATTCAATTCGTCAATATTTGCAAGAATAGTTTCAGCATTTTTTTCTGATTTTTCTTTCAACATATCGTTCAAATTATTCATTGCAACAATCACGTTTTCCATAGAAATTTTTGTGCTTGCAAATGCAGTTGAAACATTTTGCGAAATATCTTCTGAAACACTGTTGAATTTTTCATCCAAATCAGATTTGACATCATTAACTTCGCTAATCAAATTTGCAATTTGAATATTCAAATCATCAAAATAAGTTTTTGAATTTGAATTAATTTCATCCGCAATTTTTGATTTCAATCCCTCAATATCAGCTAAAATTTTATCTAAATTTTCGCTTGCATTTTGGTTTACGGTAGACAAAACTTTGTCAAATTCTTCGCTATAATCAAGATTTTTTATAGTGGTTAAAATATGTTCAATTCTCTCGGTTGTGTAAGAAAGTTCATCATTCAACACAGAGGAATTGTCTATAATTTTTTGAACAAAATCAGCTAAATTTTTTCTAAAACCTGCGAAATCAGAATCTGTCACAATACTTTCAAAAGAATTTTCTAATTTTTCAAATCTCTCTGAAATAATAGCATTTTCTTGTTCAGAAGTTTCGGTAATCAATTCTCTCAAAGAGTTTAAAATAGATTGAGAGTAAGAAATTTTATCTTCCAAACTTGTGAATGAGATTTTTGAAGGAATTAAATTGATTTCTTCTGAAATATTTAAAATTTTTGAATTTATAGAATTAACTTGTTCTGTAATATCAATATTATCAAGCCTTTTGATAACATCAGCAAATTTTTCATCAACAGATACAAAAGATTTTTCAACTTCATTATTTACCGATACCAAATCTTGATTTAGACCGGCAATCAATGATGCAAGTTCATCTTTATCCAAAACTTTGTTTCCAACATTTTCAAGCTTCAAACTCAAATCTTCCAAAAAATCTTTTTGGTTAACAAAATTGCTTGTAAAATTGTCAAATGCAGCACTAAATACGTGGAATAAATCTTTAAGTTCGGATGTTTTTGCAATATCTTCTTGGTTCAAAAGCACATTATGCAAAATTTTTTCAATATCAGTAAATCTTGTATTTGTATCAACATATTTATCTGCAACAAGTTTTTTCAACTCTGTTAAATAAACTTTTATCAAATCAGCATCTTCATTATCACTTGCCATAAGTTCTAATTTTGCGCTTATATCGGTTAATACCTTTTTAAAATTTTCGACGTTATTTTCGTTTTCAACACGCATTGCGTTGAGAATTTCAGCAATTTCATCTACAGTTAGTGCCATTTGTTTTCACTTTCTTAAAAATATCCCACTATATTTTATCATAGTAACAGAAGAATACCAAACTGGGCAAACTCTTAACGTTTATTATTACAATTGTAAAGATAAAATTAACCCTTTTAAAATTTCAGTGCTATAATATGGGTTAGACGAGAAAAATAAGAGGTGAAAATGAGCCGAATAGTGATTAATAAAGACAAATGTAAAGCATGTTATTTGTGCATCAGTGAATGCCCTAAAAAACTGCTTAAAATTAGTGAAGACACAAACAAACTCGGAGTTCATGTTGTAGAATTTGATGATCCGAACCACGAATGCTTGGGTTGCGCAATGTGTGCGCTAAGATGCCCTGATTTGGCAATTACAGAAGTTTACAAAGGTTAAATTAAAATCGGAGCAATTGCTCAGAAAGACTAAAAAATATGGCAACAGAATGTTTAACAAATAAAAAAGTATTAACAAAGGGTAATTACGCAATAGCAAATGCAGCGGTTCTTGCCGGATGTCAATGTTATTTCGGTTATCCGATTACCCCACAAAGTGAAATTGGCGAATTTATGAGCGGAAAAATGCAAGAATTAAAAAGAGCATACGTTTCTGCCGAAAGCGAACTTGCCGCAATCAATATGGTTATCGGCGCAGTTTCAACAGGTGTTAAAGCAATGACATCATCATCTTCTTGTGCAGTATCATTGATGCAAGAGGGTTTGTCTTATGCAACGGCTGATGAATTGCCGGTTGTATTGGTTAGCGTTATGAGAGGCGGACCTGGATTGGGTAATATTTACCCATCACAAGGCGATTATTTCCAAGCTACAAAAGGTGGCGGAAACGGAGATTACAAACTAATCGTTCTTGCTCCATCAACTGTTCAAGAATGCGTAGATTTGACTTACAAAGCATTTTACTTAGCTCAAAAATATAGAAACCCGACAGTTCTACTTGCTGACGGACTTTTGGGACAAATGATGGAACCTGTAGAATATTATGACTATCCGTACCCTGAAGTTGAAACTTCTGAATGGGCATTGTCAGGTGCTAATGGCAGAGATGGAAGAATTATTCGTTCTTATGCTCCGCTTGCTGACAGACAATGTGAATTTTTGGATAAACTTTATAAAAAATATAAAACTATTGAAGAAAATGAAACTCAATGGGAAGAAATCAATACAGAAGATGCTGATATCGTTCTTGTTTCATTTGGTAGTACTTCAAGAAACGTCAAAACTGCAATGAAAAAATTGAGAGAAAAAGGAATTAAAGCAGGTATTTTAAGACCTATTACTTTGTTCCCATTCCCATCAAAGAGATTAGCAGAGCTATCAAAAACCGCAAAAAGATTTGTCACAGTTGAAGTTAATATGGGACAAATGGTTAATGATGTTAAACTTGCAGTTAACGGCGCATGCCCTGTTGATTTGGTAAACAAAGGCGTTGGTGCGCCACCTTCAGCAGATGAAATTGTAAAAAGAATCGAGGAATTAATATAATGGCAACACAAGTTTTTAAATTACCGGAATCGCTAAAAGGCGACGTAAAATATTCATTCTGTCCTGGTTGTGATCACGGCGTTGCCGTAAGACTTGTTGCAGAAGTTCTTGATGAATTAGGAATCAGAAAAGACACTATTCTCGCAGCATCAATCGGATGTTCTGTTACTATCTACGATTTTATTAACGTAGATGCTTTGGAAGCTCCTCACGGCAGAGCAATTGCAGAAGCTACAGGAATTAAAAGAGCAAGACCAGACAAAGTTGTATTCACATATCAAGGTGATGGCGACTTCGCATCAATCGGTTTAGCAGAAAGCATGCACGCAGCATTGAGAGGTGAAAAAATCACTGCATTCTGTATAAACAACACTACATACGGAATGACAGGCGGTCAATTAGGACCTACAACCCTTGTTGGACAAAAAACTACAACTTCTCCAACAGGCAGAAACCTTGAATATTACGGCTATCCGATTAAAATTGCAGAACATATTGCACTTTGCGACGGAACAGCTTTTTCTGCAAGAGTTTCTCTTGATACAGTTGCAAACATCAGAAAAGCAAAACAAGCTATCAAAAAAGCTTTTGAAGTACAATTGAAAGGTTTGGGATTTGGATTTGTAGAAATTCTTTCAACTTGTCCTACAAACTGGAAAATGTCACCTGACAAAGCTCATGAAAGAGTAAGAAATGAAATGATGCCGATATTTAAACCGGGTATCTATAAGGATGTAACTGAAGAATAAGTGAGAAGTGAAAGGTGAAAAGTAAAAAACTGTTTCGGCTTTCACTCAACATAAAAAGGAAATAAAAATGGAACATAATTTTATAATTGCAGGATTTGGCGGACAAGGCGTATTATTGGCAGGTGAAGTACTTGCAAACGCATTTATGTTAGATAACAAAAATGTAACTTGGTACCCGTCTTACGGCGCAGAAATGCGTGGTGGTACAGTTAACTGCGAAATCGTAACAAGTGATGAAGATGTTAGCGAAGTTAACAAACCGGATGCAGATTTTATCGTTGCGCTTAACCAAGCTTCTTTTGACAGATTTTTACCAAAAATTAAAAAGGGCGGTTGGATGATTGCAAACTCTACTCTTGTACAAGAAGACAAACCAAGAGCAGATATCAATTATGTATTTGTGCCAATCACAAAACTTGCCGATGAAAAAATCGGTAATGTTAGAATGGCTAATATACTTGCATTAGGAATTGTTTCTAAAGTAAGTAAATTAACAACATTGGAAACTCTAACTCAGGCTTTGGATAACGTAATTCCGCCTCATAGAAAGAATTTGTTACCTCTAAACATTGAAGCTTTAAAAATCGGCTATGAGTATGATTTATTAGCAACAAAAGCTTAAATCAACTAAAAAGCTGATTTAAAATTTTCGAATTAGTTTTATTCTAATAAGGTACAGTTCGAGAGGTCTTTACAAAGTGAAAAAAGAACTAATTCAATCTATAAGAGAAAAAGAAATTCAACTGGCTAAATTAAGAGAGCATGTTGATAAGAGTTCAGTATGCTCAGATTTGTATAACAAAGTCGTTTTAGAAAAAGCCATCCTAAAAAAAGAGTTAGAAAATTCTCAAAAAAATACATTTATGCAAAGAGTAATCAACCTTGTTCCCCGCAAGAAAACGTTGATTTGCGACTATTTTAGAAGATAAATTGATAAAAAAGAATACACATCTGTCATTCTGAAAGCTTAGAAAAATAATGTGAATAAAATGAACATTAATTTTTCTTGCTATTCAGAATCTATTAATGCTGATTAATTAACATTGATAGACCCTGAATCAAGTTCAGGGTGACATACTAAATTATCTCCAACATTGGCAAAGGTGTTTACGTGCGTAGCACTAATCTCATTATTTTCAATATGAATGGGATTACTACGTCGTTTCACTCCTCGTAATGACTATTTATACTTTGCTTCTCTGCATCTTTGCCTCTATGCCTCTAATACTTATATAATCTGCGAGAATGACAAAAAGTAATCAGATATTATATTTACCAACATTGGTAAAATCCAAACCATAATCGCTGCACCCAAAACAGGTTTGAACAAGAAACTTAGTTGGAATACGTTTACCTGTGGCGCAGTTTTCGAAATTACACCCAATATAATATCTTGCCCCAATGTTGCAAGAAGTATCGGAGAAGCAATTTGCAACCCCATAAACAATACATTAGACGACAATTTTACCATATAATCCATATTAACAATTTGGTGCAAAGGAATACTTGTCGCCCCGAGTGGGAAAATGTCTATACTATGAATTAACGCAGTAATTAACCAATAAACTCCGCCTAATTGGATAAAAATTACCAATCCCAAAAGTTGAAAACATTTACCAACAATTGAAACCTGAGATGATGTCGTTGGATCTAAAACCATTGCAGAAGATAGCCCCATCTGCATATTAACCATATCTCCTCCGGCATCTACCGCAAGCAAAATTAATTGAGCAATATAACCAATCATTGCTCCAACAACAAAATTTAACAAAATTGAAAGCGCAAAAGAACCTTGAATTATTTGTACATCAGGTTTTACTGTGCTTGTCAAAATTATTGTCATCAACAAAGCCAAAGCAATTTTGACCATGCCTGGAATTTCTTTTCTGTTAAAAACCGGAGCGAGCCTAAAAAAGCCCAACAATCTGGCAAAAATAAAAATTCCTGCCGCAAGGTAGGCATTCAACATTGGAAACATTTTCATTAATTCTGATATAATTTGTTCCACTCAATCTACCTTCCAAGAATTTTATTTGTTTCTACAAAATTAGGTTTTGGCATAGGAGTTTGCGGACTTGCAAAGTACTTAGTCTTTTGTTGTTGATCAATAAACGGAACTTTACCGGGGTGTTTCATAATATAATCAATATCAGACTGATTTTTGAACTTATCACTCATCTCTCTTTCAAATGGGGAAGTATATTTATAATAGTCTGCCGGCAAAACGTAAGAATCGTTTTTTGAAACAAGGTTAAACGCCATAGACATTCCATCCATAACAAAGCCCTTTAACATATTGATAAACCCAATTCCACCAATAACAATAACAAGGAAAACACCCAAAATTTTTGGAGCAGCTGCAATTGTCTGTTCCTGAACCTGAGTAACCGCTTGCAAAATACCAACAACAAGCCCGATACCTGCAGCAACAAGTACGCACGGCATAGATATTGCGAGCATTATCAAAAAGCCTTTTGCTAAATATTCAACTAAAACTTCCATGTGTTTGTCCTCTTTTTGCTTTTATTGATGGCGGGGGAGCCACCCTACTTTTTTACTTCGTGCCTAACTATCCTGTAACAGACTTTGCCTCTTTGCATCTTAGCATCTTATCTTCTAGTTATAACTTGTCACCAGTCCCTGAACTATCAACGCCCAGCCATCTACTGCAATGAATATCAGCAGTTTAAACGGCAGAGAAATGATTGTCGGCGATAACATGAACATACCTAAAGCCAACAATATATTTGCGACAACAAGGTCTAATACGATAAACGGTACAAATATAATAAATCCGATTTCAAAAGATGTTTTTAATTCACTGATAATGAAAGCCGGAGCGACTTGCCAAACTGTTATTTCATCTGGAGATTTTGGCGGTGCGCCTTTTGTTGCCTCGACAAAGAAAGCTAAATCACTTTCTCTGGTTTGTTTCATCATAAACTCTTTTAACGGTTTTGAACCCTCGTTTATTGCCTCAACAATATTCTGATTTTTTTGGTAAGGAACTGATCCCATATCATACATTTTTTGGAAAGTTCCACCCATTGTGTAGAATGTTAAAATCATTGCCAAACCAATAATTACGATTGATGGCGGAACCTGTTGAGTACCCATTGCAGTTTTTAGCATTGCAAAAACAATGACAAATCTCAAAAAACTTGTCATACAGCAAAAAATCAATGGTATTAATGAGAATACCGTCATTAATATCAACATTTGCAATACTGGGTTCATATCTTTTATAATTGTTTCCATTTTATTCCTCTATATGTTATTGATTATGTTTTTAAAAACTTTTTTAGGTTGACGTTTTAGCTCTCTTTTTGGGAAAGTAACTATTTCCGGCAAATCATCAACACTTGAACTTGTTGTAGCATTTTTTGAACGCAAAATTGTTTTTTCATTCCCTTGAGTTTCAGCAATATTTTGAACTTCCGGAATATATGAAGAATTACTATCCAACTTTGAAATCAAACTTGTTCTACCAACATCAGAAGCTACCAAAAATCTTTCGTTACCGGCTCTTACAACAAAAATTTCTTTACGAGGTCCAACACTGATACAATCTTCTACATTCAAAAACTTTGATTTTGAACCGGTTGTAAAAGAGAATTTTTTATAAACAAATACAGCTAGGAAAATTATTCCTATCATTGCTGCGGTATAAACTATAAAATTTATCATATATCCCATTTGTGTTCCTCCCTCTTATTTGTTAGATTGAAAATCCAACTTAACTATTGTCTTAAAGCCTTATTGCCTCTATATATCCTCATCTTCTAACTCAAAGTCGCTATAGTCAAATTCATCTTCGTCAGAATTTTCTCCACCTTCTACATTTTCTTGTGGAACTTGAGTTTCATCCATATCCATATTTTCATCAGAAAAATCATCTGATGTTTCTTGATTTTCTACAGGTAAAGCATTTTCTGCCGGAGCATTATTTTTCGGAGCTTTTGCAATAACTTCGTCAATCTTCACTCCGTATCTGTCGTTTACAATAACAAGTTCACCTCTCGCAATTGGTTTGTTTTCAACGCTCAAAGTAACTTTATTGTCATAAATAGAAGTCAAGTCAACAACAAGACCTTCCTCAATATTTTTCAATTCTCCAAGGGTAATTTTTACGGTATCAAATTGAGCATCCATCTCAACTTCAATACTATCCCAAAGACTTGCATTATCTGTCATTTCTTCACTTCCTCCATCATTATCAACCGGAATTACCAGCCCCAAATTCGGGTTTAAGTTAATATCTTTTTCGTAATCTTTAAATTTCAAAACCATGTGTTTTGTATTACTGTTATCAAAAACAACAATATCATCAACATCAATATTTTTTACATCAATAAGTTTAAATCTTGTTGAGCCAACTTTTATTGCAACATCAATAATACTTGTTGAAAAATCGCCATAGTCAAACTTATCTTTTTGTGACGTAACTACATCTGGGTTCAAAAGCTCGTCAGGCAAAGTTATGATAAACTTCGCAACTTCATTTGTCGTAGTATCTTTAACCAAAAAAGTTAAATGCACAACATCAAAATTTGAACGTTTCAATTCCGGTGGGGCAGGCGACAAAAATTTCACCATAGAATTAAACATATAATCATTAAATGATGTAATAATTTTTGCCTCTAAATCGGTCAATTTGTTCAAATTAAAACGGGAATTCGGTTTACCTAAAGCTCTATCAAGGATAATTCCGACTGCTTTTTCAGAAGTTCTGAAAAACATATCGTGAAGTTTATCAATACGAACTTTCGTAACAAAATAAGCTTCTTTATCCATCAATGTATTTATATTTTTGCTAATCCCTATCAAAATAAATTGTAAACCTTCAAGGAAAAATTCATCACTTGATGCTTGAACAACTTGCGGATAATTGCTCGCAAACCAGTTGTACTGTGCGTACAACTCTTTATAATCTATTGAATTTGTGATTTGGTTTACCATACTTATCCCTTAGTCTGTATAATGATGAGCTTTCCCCATAAATACAATAGAATAATTCTACTTACTTCACATCAATCATTTAATGGATATTTTGAAAAAAGCAAAAAATTTTATTAATGAACTTATCGCCCTATAGTCTTATCGCCTTTTCCTCCATAAAACTGTTTACTTATCAACTTTACTTGTTATACAATCCTTTTATGGCAAAAAATGTTTATATTCACATACCGTTTTGCAAATCAAAATGCAAATACTGTTCATTTATTTCGTATCCAAAAATCGAATTAAAAGAGCAATATATAAATGCACTCATCAAAGAAATCCAAACAAAATATAATGGAGAATTATTGAATACATTGTATTTTGGAGGCGGAACTCCATCAATTTTGACAGTGGATGAGTTTTCAAGAATTATAAAACTTTTCAACATAAACGAAAACACAGAAATTACATCTGAACTCAACCCCGAAACTATTACATCAGAATATTTAAAAGGGTTGAAAAGAAGTGGAATAAACCGTTTGAGTTTCGGTTGTCAAACTTTCGATGATGAAATTTTAAAACTTATTGGCAGGCGACATTCATCAAATGATGTAAAAAAAGCAGTTAAATTAGCGCAAAATGCAGGTTTTGAAAACATCTGCCTTGATTTTATTTACGGACTTCCGCAACAAACAATTGATGGTTTTGAAAAAGATTTGAAAATTGCAATATCATTGAATATTCAGCATATTTCATTATACGGATTAAAAATTGATGAAAATTGCTATTTTTACAAAAATCCGCCACAAAATCTTCCTGATGAAGATATTCAAGCCGATATGTATTTAAAAGCCATTGAAACTATGACTAATAACGGATTTTCGCACTATGAAATAAGTAATTTTGCAAAAGACGGTTTTCAATCCCGACATAACCTGAATTACTGGGATAACAATACTTATTACGGTTTTGGTGTAGCTGCTCACGGATATGAAAACGGGACAAGGTATTTTAACCCGACAACATTAGATGAATATATAAATAATCCAACTACTCATAAATCAAGCCACAAACTCTCTAAACAAGAGCAATTAGAGGAAGAAATTTTTCTAGGATTTAGAAAAATGAGCGGAATAAATGTTGAAAACATAAATAAGAAATTTGATATAGATTTCCGCAAAAAGTACGCTACGACAATAGATAAGTATATTTCTTATAAGTATCTAAAAGAAACTAATGTAGGTTTTGCACTAACTGACAGTGGAATTTTAATTAGTAATGTTATTTTAGCAGAATTTTTAGATTAAACGTTAAAATCTTTGTAATAAAAAAAGCCCGCCATAAGCGGACTTTTTTGTTTTGTATAAAAATTTTCTATGCTTCTGGAGCTGCTTTTTCTGCGCCTTCTGCTGCTTTTTCAGCACCATCTGCGGCTTTTGCTTCTGCTGCAGCCTCTTTTTTGCCAAATTTTGAAGCAATTGAATCCCAAACACCTTTTGCATTTTCACCAATATTGTGCAACACGTTTTGTGCTTTTTCAGTAAATTTCAATTCTTTGCCTTCTTGAGCAACAACTTTATTCAATTTACCTTTACCAACTGCCAAACCTAAACCTGCATAAGCCAAAGCTGCTAAGCCGACAATTGTTCCTATAATAGCAGGAGCTTTACTTTTTTTCTTTTCTGCACCTTCTTTTTCAAACGAATCTGCCGGAGCATCTGCAACCGGAGCTGCAAATTGTCCTGGAGCATTAATTAAATCTTGTGTATTTTGAGCCGGCGCAACATCGCCTCTAAAACTTACGCCAGATACAGAATTTATCATGAAAAACCTCCTTTTTACACACTTTGGTTATACATATTTAAAACGACTGATAAACATATTTTGACTAAAAAGATTTTCTTTTTCAATATTTGTTACAAAAGTTTACAAAAATTTTGGAATATTTTTTTATCCCGTGTCATCTTATATATTGAAAAGGAGAAAAAGCATGGGAACAGAACAAGAAACACTTATTTATATTGAAGATCAGGACAAACTGGATGCAAGCGTTGCAGCAAATGCATTTGCGCACAAAGATGTTAAAAATAGAGCATATATTAATACGCTCGGAGCTGAATTAGCTTTAAAATATCTTGCATCAGAAGATATAGATGTTTCTAATATTTATAATATTCATTCAATCAAAAAAATTCTTGAAGAAATGGATATTTCAGACATTATGCTACCAAATATTCACATTGATGTCAGAGTAGTTTTTGATGAGAATGCTATTTTTGTTCCAAAATCACATTTTGAATATAATCTTGTTCCTGATATCTATCTTGTTTTCTATCTTGCAAAAGATTTGTCACATGTAAAATTCTTAGGCTTTTTCGATCCGAAATTAATCAATAAAAACAATGCAAACGACAAATATTATTTTATTGAAAAAGAAAAATTAAGTTCTGCAAAAGATTTGAAAAAATATATTGAAGCACACAAAAGCACAACAAACGAAACTCTTTCAGCAGAAGATTATTCAAATTCAGAAAGAATTATCGTTGCAATGTCTGACAATGATATCTCAGAAGCCGACAAAAAATATTTAATAAACCAACTTACAAAAAGTGCAGAATTAAGAGATAAATTTATTGAGTATGAAAACTTTGAAACACTTTCATACAAAGCGATGACAGATTCTGAAATCAAAAAACCTGAAATTAAAGAAGCCGTTGAAGAAACTCCATCAATAAATGATACCGCAGAAATCGCAGACACTGCAACAGAAGAAGATGTAACAGATGTTTCAGAAAATCTTGAAATTGACGATATGGAACTTGAACCGATTGCGCCAATTGAAGATATTGCATTAGATGAAGATTTTAATACTGATACAACAGATGTTACAGACACAACTGAAACTCCTAAAAATAACGAAAAATCTTCAAACGGAATTGCGGATATCGCAGGTACTGCAATCGCAGGAGCGGCTGCCGGAGCAATTGTGGGCGCAGCGGCAGGAGCTACAGCAATGGCAGCAGGAGAAGTTGCCGGTTTTGCATCTACTGCAGCAGAATTAGGCGCAGTTGCAGAAACAGGTATGAATATCGTTGACAAAGGTGTTGATATTGCAAAAGATTTAGTAACTGGAACAAGCGAAGAAAAAATCTCACTTGATAATATTGAAACACCTGAAATTGAAAATACAGCACTCCCTCAAGAAGATATCGCAACAAATTCGATTTCACTTGATGATGTTGACACTTCTGCAATCGACAATATTTCGCTTCCCGAAGAAAACATAGAAACAGAACAAATTTCTCTAGATAATGTTGAAATCCCTGAACCGAATGCTGGAGAAGACTTTATTGATCAAATTGATAACAAGATTTCTTTTGACGACATTGATACAAATGTTGCAGAAAATATAGCAGAACCACTTAACATTGACGAAGAAAAAGTATCTCTTAACGAGGTTGATACAACAAACATTGAACCTTTAGAAAATCTAGATGAACAAGTTGATATTAACGAAAATTCTATTTCTTTAGATGATGTTGATGTTTCTAACATTGAAACACTTAATCCGAAAGACGATTTCCAAGAAGAAACAATTTCTTTTGACAATATCGATTTAGACACAACAAATATCTCGGAAGAAAATCTAAATATAGATACAAACGCAACAGAAGAAAAACTTTCTTTCAATGATGTTCAAGAAAAAGAAAGCGAAACTCAAGACGAAAATTCTAACGTAGAAGAAACAATATCACTTGACAATATTCCTCAAACAGATGTTGAAGAACTTGATACATCTGATTTTATGGATGATGTTGTATCTCTTGATGATATGGATTTGAACCTTGAAGAAACCGGACTTAACGAAACAACCGAAATCGCAGATAACATTGAACCGCTTGATATTTCAGAAACAGTTAAAACAGAAAATTCTGAACCGGTTGCTAATACAGAAGAAAACAAAGAAGGTTTTGGCAAAAACTTGCTAGAAAATCTAACTCCTGAAAATCTTGACAATATTTCAATTGAAGATTTGGGATTGGATGATGAAAATTTACCTGAAACAAACGCAGAAGACATTTCTTCAAATGATTTGTTATCTCAAATTGACGATATCCTAAATTCTTCTGCTACATCTGATACACCGGTAGAAGTTCCGCAAAATGAAACAACAGATACCAATGTTTCATTAGACGATATTCCTGATATTTCTGATTTGGCAGAAACTCCTGTTACTACAGATGAAAACCCAAATGCAGAAATTCTCGACAATATAGAAAACCTTTCTGACAACGTTGAAGAACCAACTATTTCAGAGGATAATTCAGAAGAAGAAAGTAACGCTACTGATGGAATGCTTGCTGATATTGACGATCTTTTGGGTGGTGGATTTGATAGCGAAGAAAATTCGGCTGAACCTCAAGTTCCACAAGAAAGCCCCGAAAACGTTGAAGATAACGAAAATATCGGAGTATTGTTCAACGATACAGATCCTGTTACAGATGCAGAATTGGACAACATTGAAGAAGATGTTCAGTCACAATCTATTCCTGGTGCAGCATTGATGAACAAGCCAAAAACAAATAAAAACACAATTATTGTTGCAGCAGCTCTTGTTACAGTTCTTGCTGCAGCATCAGCAGTTTTGATGCTTAAACCAAAAGCTGATAATGCAGCCGATGTTGTAGAACCAATCGCTACAACTCAAACTCCAACAGACAATGTTCCTGCAACACCAACTGATACAGAAAATATTTTGGCAAACACTCCTGATATCAAAAAAGATGCAAATAACATTCAAAAAGCTCAGCCACAAGAACTTAAAAACACTGCAATAAAACCAAAACAAGGCGCAAGAGAATCTTATATGGATGTAAGCAAATTGGTTTGGGATGTACCTGATAGCCTATCATACAGTACAAAAATGCAAAATTATTTAAGAACTGCCGGCAAAAGTATTAAATTGTCACTTTCAGCAGATTTGCTACTTGCAGATGAATACGCTTATACAAACCAAGTTAAGGTAAGCCTGAAACTCTCTAAAGACGGCTCTGTTCAGGATGCAAGAATTGTTTCAAGCAGTGGTTCAACACAAATTGATAACATTGTGTTACAATCTGTTAAAGAAACTTTAAACGTTGTAAAACCGCCTAGTGACGAGGTTAAGACCCCAGATTTCAATTTGGCTCTTATCATATACTTTTAATTATGCTATAATGTGATAAGAACGAGGAAACCTTAACGTGGAATTAGCACAAGATAAAATAGATTTAATAGAAAAAATAATTAAAAACGATAGAAAATTCGCCAATAACGAAGATTTGAACGATGATTTCTTTAACGAAACTTGCAAAAGATCTTTGTTAATTGTCAAGACTGTAACTTCTGATGCAACATTGGAAGCTTATTTGAGGAAAATTGCGACAACTTCTATTTTAAATGTCCTAAAAAACGAAGGCAGATTAAGACGAACTAAAACCGGCTATATGTCAACTAAAGAAGTTCCACTTGAAACAGCTGTGCAGTCAAGCCTTCCTGATTACTCTAAAATTGAAGTAACATACGAACCGGTTGCTATTCAAGATACGCCGGAAGATGTTGCAGTAAAAAAAGAAATTCTTCAAATTATAGTTGACTCTGTTTTTGAAGTTGACGAACAAGAACCTGACAAACAATATGCAAAACTTTATGACCTTAGATACGAAAAAGGCATGACCCAAAAAGAAATTGCAGAAGAATTGTCTATCTCGCAATCAGAAGTTTCAAAAAGAATTTTCAAGTTGATGGAAAAGGTTAAACAGACATTCAACTAGGATTTTTATACAATGAAGTGTCCAGTATGTAAAAAATCAATTCCTGACAATACTTTGAAATGTCCCTATTGCAAGGCTAGAACAGGTTTGATTTGCAAAAATTGTAATACAGTTAATTCAATATTTGATTTTAAATGCAAAAATTGTGGCAAAGAAATTCTTAAACTTTGCCCGAATTGTAATAGTGTAAATTTCCCAAACACAACAAGATGCAGAAAATGTGGTTACTCGTTCCAAAAACCAAAAGTTGAAGATAAAAATATTAAACTTGAAAACCCTGCCAATCTTGTTTCTCAACAGAGTGCTAAAAATATTCTCGTTAAGGGAATTAATTCTCGTGACAAAAAAATCTTCTCTCTAAGCGGAGAAAAAGGTGTGGGTAAAACCGTTGTATTAAAAGCAATTATGAATGATTGCAAAAATTATTCTTGGCTTTACGGCAAGTGTACTCCAATCACGCAAATCACATCCGGCGGATTAATTCAGGATATTTTGTTGAATATTTTTAATTTGCCGAATTTTTGTCTTACAAATTTACAATTCAAAAAAGATTCGTCAAGATTTTTCAAAAACGAATTTCCTGAACTTAATAATAAGGAAATTTTCGACCTCATAAACTTTTTATACCCAAGCAAAGACGGAACTTTTGAAGATATTGTCGCAAATAAAAACAATACATTTGAATTTTTGAATAAAATATTTGATAAAATTACATCAGTCGGAAAATTTGTAATTGTTGTAGATAATTTTGATTTTATCGACGGTTTTTCATACGAGTTTTTGAGTAAATATATAAGAAAAGAAAATATTTGGTCAAATCTCAAATTTTTAATGCTTTACAATGAGCCAAAACCTGCGAAAGGATATTTCTATTTTCCAGAAAACAACGACGAAAGAATTTATCTTGATGTAGGAATTGCACCTTTAGAATTTGGTCAAATGGGTATGTTGGTTAGCCAGAAAACATCTAAAATTGAAGGTTTTCCAGAGCTTTCACAGCCGGAACTTCAAGAGATTTACGCAATCAGTAAGGGAAATCCGTCATACATCAATCACGCACTTGATTTTTGTTTTGATTGCCAACTTTCCGGCAACGATTTTCAACTTGCAACAACCTTCAATTCTTTGCTAGAATTTAGACTTGGACTTTTGGCTCATATTAATCCGATTGCTTATGATATTTTGCTCGGTTCTGCAATTATCGGCGACAAAATCAATATGAACCTATTAAAAGAGATTTTCGAAGTTGATGACAAAACGTTTTTGGAAATAATGATTTATCTTAAAAAGATGGATTACATTACTCCAATAAACGATATCTATTGCGAATTTAGTTCACTTTTATTGTGGGAAACTATCCTAAAAACGGCTAAAAACGACATAAACTACAATGCGATAAACAAAAAAATCTTTAAGCATTTAACCGGTTTTACGCTCAACTCTCACGCAATATTAGGAATTATTGCCCAAAACTTAAAACAACCGCAACTTGCACTCGAAATTTGGACTAAAAATACAAGACTTGCTTCTTACGTTGGCGATTTGAACCTATATGCAATTTCGCAAAAACAATCTTTAGCATTAATAAATGAATTTGACGAAACTCAAACGCTAAAAATTCGATACAACATATCAGAAAGATTAGGAAAACTTCTTGCAAATTCAAATCCGACAGAGGCTATTGAATATCTTCCGGATGCAATTTCTAACGCACAAGCAATCGGTGATAGCCCTCGAGAAGTTGAATTATTGGCATACCTTGCATCATGTTGTCGCAAAACAGGGAATTATTTTGGTGAAGTTGAATGCGTAGATGCTGTTTTGAAAAAAGTTAAGCCGGAAAACAAACTGGAAATAGCTCTTTTAAAAACAACTAAATTGAATGCTTTATTAAACATTGGCAATTGCGGACAAATTATAAACATGATTGACACCGAAATTATGCCTGTACTTGACCAATATTTCGACAAAAAACAAAATGCAAAAGATACAAAACTCGGCTTTATGTACGAAACTTGGTTAAAAACATATTTAGTTTTGGCAAACGCTCTTGTTATGCAAGGGAACGACAGATCTTTTGAAATTTTAACAATTCTTTTTGACATAATTGAAAGAAACCAAATTCAAGACGATTTGTTTATATGCAAATGCAAAATTACGCTTGCTTTTGCAAACACAATGAAAGGCAACTACAGAGCCTCAGAACAAATGCTTGAAGAAGTCTTGAAACTTTATCGTGGAAATACAATGGATAACGAAACAATTATCCGTTGGAATTTTGTCAACATAATTAATAACTTCTTCCAAAAACAATATGATGGCATTCAAGAAGATTTGTTCCAAATCGTAACTTTTGCCAATAACAATGGCGATAATTTTACAAAAAATATCCTTAAAACATTGCTTGGAAAAGTGTTTAAAGATAACGACAACGTAAAACAAGCAATTGAAATTTATAATGACCAAATCGCATATTTTGCAAAAGAAAAAATGGCAGTAGGCGCACTTTTGACTTGGTTTTTAATCGCTGATGCAACATTGATTACAGACGGAGCGCAAAGTGCAATGGAAATTGCAGAACAAGCTCTTGAAGTTGCGCAAAACCCGAAAATAGACAGTTATTTCTTTACAGTGCTTTTGAAAATGGTTATTGCGAAATGTGCAATTACAACATCTGATTTTGAAACCGCAAAAATTCACCTTGAAAACGCAATCTCGCTTGCAAAAAAATTCAACATGAATGATTTGTTATCTCGACTTTATATTTTGTACGGCAAATATTTTCAAGAACTCGGTCTTGTAAAATCTGCCGAACAAGTTGAATATCTTCAAGGTGCAGAAAAAATGTATAAAACCGCAGAAGAACTCATCACAAAAACAAAAAACAAATATGTTTTAAAAGAATTACGTCAATCAGGCAAATCTCTAACAACCTTCTGCGTGATGAATAATATTAAAATATAATATTAAAAAATTTTTAAACATATAAAAACACCGACCTTTGAAATTCAAAAATCGGTGTTTTAAAATTTATTTGCAAACTAATTATTTGCGAAGTGCTTGGTCTACAGCTACTGCAACAGCAACAGTTGCACCAACCATAGGGTTGTTACCCATACCAATGATACCCATCATTTCTACGTGAGCAGGAACTGATGATGAACCAGCGAATTGAGCATCACCGTGCATTCTACCCATTGTATCTGTCATACCGTAAGATGCAGGACCTGCAGCTACGTTATCTGGGTGCAATGTTCTACCAGTACCACCACCTGATGCTACTGAGAAGTATTTTCTATCATTTTCCCAGCACCATTTTTTGTAAGTACCAGCTACTGGGTGTTGGAAACGAGTTGGGTTAGTTGAGTTACCTGTGATTGAAACATCAACACCTTCTTTAATCATGATTGCAACACCTTCGTTTACATCATCTG
>CALEJY010000329.1 GCA_937898445.1 uncultured Candidatus Melainabacteria bacterium
CTCTCCCTTTTCTTTATTATATTTATATTATACCACATTATCAAAGTGTTGTCAACTATTTTTTATGTCTTATTTCGTATACATTTGGATTAAATGGATTATTTTTTTGTTGTATTATTATATTATCTGTATTCTCTCCATCGTTATCTTTTAAAAAACAATAAATAACTGCTAACAATACTATAGTAATAAAATTCAATATATCACCTCCTTTCTTTTTATTATAATAATGTTGTTAACCTTCTTCTCCTTTAACTTTTTTAACTTTTGCTTTCACATATCCATCTCTAACAGTCTTTATACCATTAAAATCATATTTAGAGCAGCAATGATAGAATATATCATACATCTCTCTATTTTTTCTTTTTTTCTTACATATATTATGTTTTCCTGTTTTTAAATATAAACAAGTCATACAATTTTTTTCTTCCATACTATGACAACCTTTCTAAATTTTCTTCTTTAAGATTTAAATTGAGCATTTTAGCCACACCTAGTACACCAGTAGTAGTCCATCTTAAACCAATATAACTTTCTCCAAAATTATCTACACCTATAATTAATTTTACAAAATCTTTATCCATCCTCAAGCTAGGAAACCATCTATTATTTCTTTTTAATAAAATCTTATATTTCCTTTCCATTAAGATATTAAACTCTACTCCTGAAGCAAACCCAAATAAATTTCCTACTTGTCTTGATGTAAATAATTTTTCACTATTTTTAAATCTTTGCAACCAATCTAAATTATTTTGTACTTCTACATTAAATTTTTTATTTATCATAATCTACCTCCTAAGCACATTTTTTCATTTTTCTTAAAGCTTTTTTTATTATTCTGCTGATCTGCATTTGACTTAAACCAATTTTAAGTGCTATTTGTTGTTGAGTGCGACCCTTATAAAAACTTTCTATTATAACATATCTTTCCCTTTCGGTTATATTATTTAATAAATATTCAATATAAATATTCGTATCATAATCCTCTTCATATGCGTTTACTATATCCATATAATCTATATCACCATCTTCCGCAGCAATTTTAAGAGGATTATTAAGAGATATAGGCGTAAGATTAATATCTTTAATAGTATTAACATCTTCTACTTTTAAATTTAATTTTTTTGCTATATCTTCTACTTTCATATAAGGTAACATCATTTCTATTTTATGCTTATTTAAAATTACTTTTCTACCATATTTTATACCATTTCTTGTTTCCCTAAGTTCTTTTAATATACCATTTAAGATACATGAAGTTGCATAAGTAGAAAATTCATATCCTTTACTTTCATCAAAATTTTCTACGCTTCTAACTAATTGTAGATATCCCATTTGTCTTATATCCTCATAATCGTATTCATATCTATTATATCTTATTAATTTCTTACTTATTACAAAATCTACTAATCCCATATTTTTAAGTATAAAATCATCTTTTTCCTTTTTATTTTTAAAATCCATATCTCTCACCTCAACTTATAATTTTATTCGTTCCAAAACTTCATCAAATTTAAAACTTATATTTTTACTTGTAGTTACTAAATAATAAAGACTGCTAAAATTAATCCTTATATTACTACCCTTAGCTTTAAACAATTCGTTTATTTCGTCTATTACAACATCTATATTTACAAAACAGTCTTCGTCCTCTAATCCTGAATGTTTTTGATGTAATATTGTTGTAAATATAAGTTGCCTTAAAGATTCATTATTTTTTTCTTCTTCTTTAAATTCTTTTTCTGGACTTTTTTCTGATATATAATAATATCCTTGTTTTCCTACAACTTTAAGTATTTGGGGGATAGTCATGCCATTAAACCAACCATAATCTAAAGTATTACTATATATCTTCGTATCCTATACTCCCTTTTCTAAGCTCCTCAAAGTCGTTACCCCCTAATCATAGTGTCCATTCTTGTGGGACTTTGCAATCAAATTCTATAAGAAAATTGTCAGTTAAAAATATATTGTCCCTTTTAAATGTATATTTTGTCATACTATCACCCCTAATAATATATTATTTGTTTATTCTAGTCTTTTGAGTTCTCCATTTGTCATTTACTTTGATATAAGTAGGATACTCTTGTGGCAAAATCCTTCTAAGCCTTCTCATACCCATTACCTTTTGAAGTTCATGTATACCATGTTGAAAATCGTCTTTATCTGATGGATGAGTTTGTTCCAGATCCATAAATAAATTCCATAAATCTTTTATCAAAATAGTAATTTTATCTTCTTTAACCTTATCTTCTGTTAAACTAAAAATATATTCTGCTTTATGTTTTACCACTCCATTTTCTATAATATATCCATCCTTATATAATTGCTTTAATAAATTAGAGTATTTACAACATTTATGAGCATTTTCATCAATACAATTATAATCAGAATTATGTTTACACTTTAATAAGTCACAACTTGGAAAATCTACCATCATATTATCCTCCTTAATCTTTTAATAATTTTCATTTTTCATCTTTTAGAATTTTATCCCTTATTTTCATAAGCACTATGCCAAGTCTATTTTCACCAATCCACATACCGTATTTTCGACTATAGGTCATTCCCCAAACTCTATCTGCGTGACAATTCCCTTCCACTAATTCTCTGCCATTTGTATCTAATAGTTTTACTTTAAGATTTTCATCTTGGGTAAACTTTTGATAACATATATCAAACATAACCTTGTCTTTAACTTCTTCCCAATCTTCTCTTAAAAGTAATTGTCTACCCAACCTTTTTGATTGAGAAGGTCTTTCCATTTCAAACTCTTTAACCCTACTCCAACATTTTTCTGCGTGGTAAGGTGCTTCTGAATTTGTAAATTTATATCCTCTATATTCAAAAATTTCCCCTTCATAAAAATTACTTAAAAATAAATACTTCCCCCTAAATTTCATAATAGCCGTAGCTTCGTTTTTAATTATATATTGTTTCATGTTATTTATCTCCTTTCTGTATATTAATTATATCATATTATAATATTGTTGTCAACCATTATGCAAGATTTTTTTATTTTTTTTAAAATCTTTTTTATATATCTACTTATATGAGTTTGAGTGCAACCATATATTTCACCTATTTCTGCTTGAGTTTTATTTTTATAATAATATAAATCTATAATCTCTCTCTCTTCTTTAGGTAAAATCTTTAATAAATTTTCTACTACAATTCTATCATCTGCTTGCTTTGTATAATCTACCGAATCTGCAATTATATCATTCATAGTCAGTCCATCTTCTTCTCCCATCGGTTGATTTAAAGAAATAACTCCATCTAATAGCATATATATCCTACTTAAATCTTGCAATCCAATATTTAATTTTTTACATATTTCTTCATCCTCTATATTAGGATTTTTTCTTTTTAATTTATTTACGGCCGCAAGTATATTTTCATCTGTTCTCTGTAATTTATTTATCCTATTCCTATTAACTATACTTTTAGCTATAAGATTTAATGTTGGTATACCATATGTATAAAAACTCAATCCTCTATTTACATCAAATTTTTTGATACAATTTATTAGACTAATATTCAGTTCTTGCTCTAAATCCTCTAAATCATAACTTGAGTACTTACCAGTTATTCTTGCCCTTCTTACTTCATGTTCCACCATCACTTTATATTCATTAAATAATGTATTTAAAGCTTCATTATCTCCTTGTTGCGCTTTTAAAAATAATTCATTCATAACGTTTCTCCTTTTTTTACATTTTATCCATATATTAATTATACCGCATTTTAATAATGTTATTAAGGTATTTTTATCATATTATATTTTAATCAAAATCATCAATTTTATTTTCAAATATGTTTCCCATTATTTCGTTTGTATAAATACCCCCTAGAGTTGGTTTTAATAAATA
This sequence comes from uncultured Candidatus Melainabacteria bacterium, assembly GCA_937898445.1. Classification (GTDB taxonomy): domain Bacteria; phylum Cyanobacteriota; class Vampirovibrionia; order Gastranaerophilales; family Gastranaerophilaceae; genus Stercorousia. The sequence goes on from CALEJY010000329.1 coordinate 3,873, forward strand.
AAACTCGGATTCAGTAGTATATATTCTCCAACCTCCCTCTTTATATTTAACTACCCCATATTCATAATAACTTAGATTTCTTAAAGTTTTAATTATATCTCCTTCATATACTTCTTGATTATTTATATCTTTAATATCAGAACTCTTAATTAATACATAATCTTTCATACATACTTTATCAATTATATTCCCATATCCCGTCCAATATAAATCTCCGTTTGGGAATATAACCCACCCATTTTCTATAAATTCCTTTTCATTTCTATCCCATAATTTATATTTCATATTCCATTCCTCCCTTATCATTTACTTATTACATTTTATCCATATATTCATTGCAAAGCTTATCTGCTTGAATATTTCCGTAATTATCTGTATGCCCTTTTACTTTTATAAATTTTATATCTTTAAATTGAGATTTTAAATCATCTAATTCAATCCATAAGTCTCTATTTAATACGGGTTGTTTTTTAGCAGTAACCCATCCTTTTGATTTCCAGCCATCAATCCAACTTGTTATACCGTTTAAAACATATGAACTATCTAAATATACTATAATAGGTATATTTTTATTTTTAATAGCTTTTAATCCTTCTATACAAGCTTTCAATTCCATTTTATTATTAGTTGTATCTTTTTCACCACCACAAATACTCTTTGAATGTTTTCCATAAATCATATAACATCCCCAAGCACCTATATTAGAATTTTTACCATTTCCTCTACAACCACCATCTGTCCATAATTCAATAATTAATTCAGACATATAACCACCTCTTTCTTTTAATGGATCAGCAACTCTATTCAAATAAAAAAAAGGAAGAATAATTATTCTTCCTTCGACTAATTCAAACTTTCTCTTTTATCAAAATAAACTTTTTGCATATTAAGAGAAAATTGAATTTCTTCTTCCGTCATATCTTTAACTTTATCATTGATAAAAATTCGTTGATATAAGTGTCCTCTAACATTGATTTCTTTATCCAACATAACTTCTGCTCTATCGCCAAATCTTCTAATAACTGTACCACAAACACCTTCTTCTTCATCGTAGTACACATTACAGAATAATCTTATTTCTAAAGGACTTACATAAACTCTTTCTTTTGTCATTATCTTCACTCCAAATGATAGCCTATATAGGAGTTTAAGCTACCTAATTATAATTACTCCTATATATATTATACCAACTTTTAATAATATTGTCAATAATTATTCGAAGAATTCCATTATTTCTTTATAAACTTTTTCAACCATTGCGTCTATATTAACAGAAGAAGCTTTTCTTTTCTTTATAACATCTTCTACTTTACATGAAGTCATCCCTAATATAGAAGCATTTCCAACTTCTATTGTAAAAAAATTAGTTGCAGAAGCAGGTTCTACACCTCTATTAGGTCTAACCTTAATATTGCCTAAATCTTTTTTATTACCTATACCAGAATCTATTGCTATGATTTTTTTATTATCACTAGCAAACGTAACTTCTAAGCATTTTTCTATATAGTTTTTCCCATCAATAGGTTCTTCTATCGTTCCAAATACGGTAAACCCTGCTTCCTTTAATTTACTCCCTAATCTTGGAGCAAAACTATCTAAAGGATATTTAGGAGAACCTATACATAAAAATACTAAATCTTCTTTATTACATAGTATTCTCTTTATATCACCTATTATTCTCATATTATCACCTCTATATATATTGATAAATTAGCATATGAAAACCAATTTCTCCTTTACATATAAAATCTTGACACCAAGTTTTCATATAGTCTTTAAACACCCCCTGATCTAATTGAGACATTTTCATTACGGCATTAGGAGGTATTTCTTCATAAAATATCCTCTCAAAGCCTTCCTTAGCCTTTTCATATTCTCCATTGAGTATTTGTTCCTCTACATTGTTAAAGAGTTTCTCTGTGCCTTCTACATCTTTTTTTCTCAATTCGATATTCTTTTTATACTGCATTATTTTTTCAAAACCCTCACCCTCGACAAACTTCAAAACTTTAACAATTCTCATGTTTCCCCTCCAGTTTATTAATTATACTTTTAATTATACTTATTCTTGTATAATAATAGTGTGTCTGTAGAAAACGCACTAATATTATATTTACGTTTAAAGTCTTTGATAGTAGAGTTGTTCCATGTAATATTATTTTTTAATGATTCTTCGTGCATTTTATATATAACTCCACCTATATATAATTTTTGAGGTTTTAATGATACACCATATTCTTCTAATGAATTATTTAAATTAGCAATTCTTGTTCTTAATCCATTAAAAGTCATCTTGCTTAACCCCATATTATTATTCTTTTGTGGTTTACTTCTTACAATATATGGACTATTTGTGTTTAAATCGTAAGCTTCATTTGAACTTCCGTCTACTTCTCCTAATTTATAATAAGCTACCTCTTCTATAGCAGATTTACAATACATTGTTAAAGTTTCATCCATTTTTATTATTTTTTCTCCGACAATTATTTCTTCTTTAAGAAAATCAACTTCATCAACTCTGATACCTGTTATATCATCAAATCTTTTATCTTTTAATCCATACCAAATGCCATAAACTAAAAATTTGTCTTGAGAATTAATGAACTGGTCACATATGGCTATTATTTCTTCTTTTGTATATATTCCCTCATTATCTTTTACAATCTCATTAGGTGGTATATTTAAAAATCTTACAGATATACCAAATACTTCGTTAAATAATTTACTAAAATCATTTACTCTTATAGTTATACTTTGATAAGAATCCATTCTGCCACAATGAACAATTAAAAATTCATTTATTTCCTCTAGTGTTGCTGTAGTTATATTTTCCCCCTCATTTGTTGTAAGTTTTCCTCGTTCTGAAAGAAAACTTATTAATCTTCTGTAATTAGCTCTAACACCTACTTTTGATGCTTCGTTCCAATTATCTGTTGCTTTCTCAACTGTCGTGTAATTTCTTAGGTTTAACATATTCTATTTGAGGTGGAATATTACCACCTCACCTCCTTTCTTTATTATACTTATAGTATATCATACTTTAAAAGTATTGTCAAGTATTTAAATAATATATTTTTTATCAAACGTATTCCCATATCTTCTCAATATTTCCATTTCTAAATCCCTAGATACAAAATTGTTATTTCTTATATTCATTTTCCTAGCACCTCTATTAATACATTCGTTTTTCTTTTGCATATAACTCTTTTTAGCTATATATCTTTCTAACATATATGGGTTTGAACCCTTTTTTTGATTACAATCTTCGCATATCAATCTAAGATTACTAAAATTCCAACATTGCTTCCATAAATCTTCTGCCAATCTTAAATCATCAATCCCATATTTATCTTTAGCAAGTTGTTGAAAGAATTTCTTAGGTATTTTATGGTCAACTGTAATTTTATTTCTTCTAACACGTTTACCACATATTGGACAAACATAATATTTCCCTTTAAATTTATTTTTTACAGTCTTAGTTGTAATTAGTTCCTTTTTAACTATATTTGCATATTCTTTATCATCAAATACTCCACTTTTTTTCTTGTTTATTCTTTCTTCTCCTTCTAATATAACGTAAGTTTCTTCTGTTTCGCCTATTATATTTGCTTTTCTCACTTCATATTTTTTATTATCTTTATTGTAGAATATATAGTATCTTTTCATTAGATTTTCCCCCTTAACTTTATTTTAATATTTCTCTATTACTAATTGTTTTAATTTGTATGCGTTGATCAGGTTATCACTATCTTCGCACATTTGACTTATTAATAAATCACATTGTTCCAATATTAAATCTTTATTTGCGTTATTTATTATCATTTCTGATATAATTCCTAATTCATAAGTAACTTGACAACTCTCAACATCATAAGTTGAATTATAATAATAATTACTTAAAATATCACTTAATATATCATCATATTCTGTACCAAATTCACTCTTAGTTTGTTTTACTCGCTCAATAGCTTGTTGCCTATCTGTGTAACAGGCAGCGCTATTAGAACCAAAGCGCATACCTGTGAAAAATAAAGCCAAACATATTAAAGCACAACCTATAAATTTTAATCCTCTTTTCTCTTCTTGTATAAGTTTTTTTATAAAACTACCTTTACTTTTTTTATTAACATTTTTATTCATAACCCCTCTCCCCTTCCTTATTATACTTATATTATACCACATTATCAAAGTGTTGTCAAGTGTTTTATATAACTTTTTCTAATTATTTCGTACTTTTCTAATGTAGGAAATAAAACTACTATTTCTCCAAATTCATCTATTGCCCCTTCATCATCTACAAAAGAAAATATTTCACCAACAGTACCTTTGGGTACATTTAGAATATTTTCGCAAACATCTCTAAGAATAACCTGATCCCCTTTATTAAAACCATACTTTGAATCTATTGTTTTAATTTTTTTAAAATAGTTAGAACAAACAGGAAACCTACTTTTCTTACTGGTAATCAATGGAGATACTACTATATCATCTCTAAATTGTAACCCAATATTAAATATTGAATTACAATCTTTGTTTATAGTAACAACGCAAGGGTTGTTACTATTTGTTATTCTATAATAATTCGTACTGGCTAATACAACATCACCTATTTCAAACATATATTTTCCTCCTATTCACAACATATTACTTCATAATAATTAACCAAATGTTGAATAAATTTACTATTAGGATTTGCAAATTTATAACTAGAAGTATCATATATTTCATCTGATTTTCCATTAATAAATATTTCTTTAACATCATTATAAATATTATAAGGTATTTTAACCCCAAAATCTCTAAAGATATCATCGAATTTACTACCTGAAAAATCTTCTCCTTTAGTAAAAGCATATATTAAAGCTATTAAAGAATTATTAACTCTATCTTCTTTTGATATCACTTCATCTATATTATATCTATCTCTAACACAATTCATAAAAAACTCATATATTCTTGATTCATTTAATTCTGTTCTTATTAAATTAAATATATTAGTATTTCTTAATGAATCAGCTATATTGCTGCTTTCTAATTCTAATGCAAGTTTTAAACCATACATTCTTTCTTTATTTGATGTATTTTTTACAAAATCAACTATTAAAGAATGGTTTGAAATACAAAATCCTTCATATCTTAAATAACAATATTCATGCATAGTAGACATATCAGATTTTGCATTTTCAATAAAAGTAGCTTCTCTATCATTTATATTAAACTTATATGTACTTACATTTATGGTATCAGAGAATATAAATCCTTTATCGCTTAAAGCTATTCTATTTAAACTGAAAGATTGTGTTTTAAAATAATCGTTTAAATTCCCTTCTTTAATTTTTAAATATCCTAATTCTGTTTCCAAATAAAATTCTCCATCTTTGTATTTTACATTTCTTAGACATTTAACATCTGCTATATTTTCTACAAGAAGCTCAAAATGTTTTAATTCTATTCCTTTATAAAAAAGGTATCTTCTTACTCCTTTTCCTATAGCATAGGTTTTACTATAAACACTTAATTCCTTTATACTATTTGATATCGTATTCATAATTTTTCTTTCTTTATTCATTTATATCATCCTCTCTTGTTTATTATACTTATATTATATCATTTTTTAATAGTGTTGTCAACACTTATTTTGAATTTATTTTATTTTTTTTCTTAAATCTTTAAAGCTAAATGGATTAATAACTCTCCAATTACTTATGTAATCATTCTTGTCTAAGCATTTTATTTGACACCCACATTCACAAGTAATTATCATGTTCTTTTTTATTTCTTTTACCATTATCCCTTTTTTACAATTAACACATTTTATAAATTCCATTTTACCACCTCCTTATTTAAAATTCCAGTCTAATTTATTCGCCCAATTGTTTATTTCATAATAAATCTCCCCATTTTCTTTTATATGAGATTCTATTAATTTATCTTTTCTTGCAATCATAAGTCTTAAATCAGATATTATAGGGTTTAAATTACAATCTAAATTATCTACTTTAGCTTCATAAAAACAAACTCCCCATCTTTCAAAGGTCTCTTCGTAGTCTGCTCTTATTATCCATTTAAAATCAGAACCTTCATGGGGTTCTATAATTTGAACCATAATAAAATCATTCTTTAAAACACATATTCCATCAGATTCCCATTTTTTTAAAAGTTTTAACTTTTCCATAAATTCATTCATTTTTATCACCTTTCTTTCTATAGTTATATTATATCACACTATAACTGTGTTGTCAACTAATATTTTGTATTTTTAAAAACTTTATAATAAAAAATATTATCAACAGCAATACCTATAAACATAAATATAAAACCTAAGTCAGTAGGTAATGTAATTAAAGCACTAAAACCATATCCTATAATACTTGTTATAGTACAATAATAAGTTGTTTTATTATCAAATTCTTCTCTAGCTTCTCCTTCATACCTAAGTGATTTTAATCTAGTTCCTCCGCATATAATATTACGAGTTATAATTGCTCCCATAATAGCATCACCTATAAAGTACATAAGTGGATCAGCAACCTTTATTAAAAATAGTCCTGTTAGTATTCCATAAGCAACAACCTCTATTCCTAACATTATCCCAAATATTTTATACAACTCTTTGCTCTTGTTCAACCACATTTTTGTTATGATTGCTACAAGAACACAATTAAGCAAACCTGTTAAACTCATAATATTTGAGTTAATGCTTTTCATCGTTATAGTGTGAACAATCGGATAAGCTATACTATAAAATAGATTACTTAATGCTCCTGCAATTAATAATTCATCTATGTTTTTATTTAATTTTAACATACTCTTCTCCTTTCTTATATTATATATAGATAGATATATAGTTTAGATAGGTCATAAATTTTTTACTTTTATAAAAAAATATATAGCATTTCCAATGGTTGTAGCGATTTTCAATACTTGTAATTTTTTTATTTTTATAAAAAAGAATGGCTAAATTTCAACGTTTTATTAAATTGTATGAAAATAGCACTCATGTGAGTGCTAATAAAATAGTTGATAAGTGTTACATAGACCTTTATTCCCTTTAATTTTATCTGTTATTACTAAATTTGCTTTTTTTAAATTATTAACACATCTTGATACATTTTCTGGTGATATTCCTGTTAAAAAGGATATATCTTCAAGAGTTACAGTTTGATTACTAGCAATTAAATACCTTAAAGCAATAGCAACTTTTAAATCATTATCTTTAATTATTTTTTGCATTTTTGCTACAAATAAGTTTGTATTTAAATGTACTATCTCTTTATTATATTTTTCAAAATCAAAATTATAAGTATAAAGTTCTGTCGGTTTTTTAGAATTATTTACTTGTTGTTTAGTACTATATATTATATTTTTTTCACTTAAATTTTTTAAAACCTTAGATATAGTTGGTTTACTAATTTTTAAATATTCAGATATATCTTCTCTAGTAAAAAATTTTGTACTGCATACTTTTAGTAATGCCATTACAGTTAATTCTGTTCCAGTTAATACTTCTAGCATAAGTTTTTTCTCCTTACCTTTTACTGTTTGATAATTTATTATATGTTTTTTTGTTAATCCTACTACTTTATTATCTAAAGATATATCAGGTAATATAAATATATCATCAGAAGTAATATTTTTATATTTACATTTTAAACTACATAATTTCTGTCCCGTTTTTAAACAACAAGGTTTAATAAAAGAAGGATTATCATATATACTCTTAACAACTCTTTTAATTTCATTTTTAGATAATCTATCTTCACAATTATCATTAAATTCATAAGCATATTGTAATGCTTTATGCTCACTTAGATCAGCATATTTACAAGTACTTGATATAAACATTAATGATTCATTTCTAAATCCTTTAGAAGCCCCGTGACGGATTATTTGATTAAAACAAAATAAATCTTCTATATTATCAATCGTTATATCGGTATCGCTTTTTTTAAATTCTATTATTTTATGATTTTTTAAAGTATTTAAATCATATCCTCTTATCGGATTTCCATTTGTTACGATAGAAGCATATTTATTAACTTTAAAATTTTTAGTAAAAGGTACTCTTATTATTTGAGTACTACTACAAGCCTTCATATCGGCTTCAAATAAGCTTGTGATGTGTCTATTAACCTCTACTATATCTTTAATAGGGTAAGAGCCTTCTAATTTAAAATATAAATGCCAACCTCTACCACTATTAACCACCATATGTGTAAAAAGTCCTATTCTCTTACACATATGGTATACTTCTGATACAGATAAATCTTCTTCATCTATATCTACTACTATAACATTTCTATTTAATAAAAAATTTGTCTTGTATTCTTCTGTAACAGTTGTTGCTAACCCTATATAACAACTGTTATGTTTGTATTTCTCTATTAAAGTCAATCCTTCTTCATATGTGTTAAAAAATAATTGTCTGCTAAAATTAGTTTTAGGATTATTAATCCAAAGATAGCCTTTTTCAATATTATTATTTTCTAATGTCGGAAGAATAAACTTTAAATATGTTAGTATTTTTCCCTTCATATGTTCTTCTCCTAGTTCGATATTATGTTAATATAGTACTACTTTATCATATTGTTGTCAATATTTTAAGAGCAAACATCCAAAAATATTGTACCAGTAGATAAAATTTGAAGTAATCCTAAAATCATATCTCGTTGAATCCTAGAGTCATTATGATATTTTAATAATTCTTTTAATTGTTTATTTATCTTGTCCGACATTTCTTTATAGCTACAAGAACTTTCAACAATATATTTATGAGTAAAAATTCTACTAGAAAATTTAAAATTAATTTTTATTGTTGGATATTCTTCTCCTATATAATTATGATACATTTTTTTTAATAAACTAAAATCTATTATGCCGGACCTTGGATTATAATTTAAAGTAGGACTTTCATAAATATAATTGCCTGTTGAAGTTATCTCTATTAATTTCCATCTATTATCAAATGTTATCATTTTATCACCTCTTAATTATACTATATCATATTATAATAATGTTGTCAACATATAAATAAAAAAATCATGCACATGGCATGATTAAAGTAGATCAGGAATAGATAAATCATTAAAAGTCGTATTTTCATCTATATTTGTTTCCAATAAAGTTATTATAAAATTAATATATTTATATATTTTTTTAGCTTCTAAAGTACCTGCAAATCCTCTAAATTCTATAGTATCTTTATTAGTTAAATTTATCATTCTGCGTCTGCCAAATGAATCTGAATTAAATATTATCTCATTAGCTATATGGGAATTAATTTTTTTATTTTCATATGTATAAAAGTTTGCATATTCAGATTTTCTTCCACAGAAATTTATTACATCTTCTTTATTATTTTCTAAAAACATTATTATTTGTGGAAGTTTTTTCGCTACCTCATCTGTTTTAGAAACATGAATATGAAGTCCACAGTTACTTGTTGCAACCATATATTGCTTTAAGTCTGATGTTATTTTTTCTACTATATGGTTATTTCTCATAAACTCGTAGCTTAAAGGGTGAGTGATGGTTTCAAATCCATCATCTAAAGAACCATCTCTTTCAAAATAACATATTCGTCTTGTTTCTAAAGAGGTCATATCTACTATACTTGGATGGTCAAAGTTTTTATATTCAGACTCTATTTCTAATCCAAAATAAATACCATTTGAAGGATTACCGTGGAATTTGTTTGGTAATGAATGTGAGTTATGATAACTACAAACAACTCTGCTTTCTATTTCATATTGTGAAGCGCATTTTTTACAAAAACCTTGATATAAATCTTTCTTATATGTTAAGTCTCCACATTCTTTACATTTATGGAACATATTACCTTTCGCAGCACTATCACAAATCCATCCTGATCTATTATTAATTTTTGTTTTATGAATAGGTGAGTCTTTTTCATAATATTCGTAACGATTATGATATATACACCAATAGACTTTATTCATTTTTATAAGTTCTTCTAAACAATCAATACACACAGAAGAGGATAAACCTCTTCTGCTACCTGTACCCTTTACTATTGTAAATTGTTCTTTCCCGCAACAATCACATTTTTTACTCACGTTAACTCCTCCTAAAATACTAAGTTTTCTTTAAATAAATTAAATCCACTAACTTTTTCTAAATCTTTAAAAGTTGGTTTATCTGATGTATCGAATAATTCTGTAATGTTTTCTATTAAAGCTAATATAAATTCGATATATCCATAAACTCTTTTAGCATTTAAAGTACCTGCAAAACATCTAAATTCTATTGTATGTTCGTTAGTAAGGTTTATACACATATGTCGTCTCCCTTGAGGTCTTAAACAAATTCTTTCAGCTTCATAAGCAGTTAATAAGTCCTCATCTGTATAGAAGTCGCACCATTCATGGAATGAATCATAAGTTCTTCTTGAGAATTTAATTATTTCATCTTTATTACTTTCTAGGAAGGCTAATATTAATGGCATTTTTTTCGCTACTTCATCTGTTTTAGAAACATGAATATGAAGTCCACATCTTTCAGAAGCCCACATTTCGTTATCACTTAATGTACCTACTATATCTTCTACTACATGGTTATTTCTTATAAACTCATAACTCATAGGATATGTGATAGTTTCAAATCCATCATCTAAAGAACCATCTTCTTCAAAATATACTATATTTGAACCTACAACATCTCTTACTGATGAGGCAATGTAATTTCTATCTAAATCACAATCATATTCTCTTTCAGACTCTATTTCTAATCCAAAATAAATACCATTTGAAGGATTACCGTGGAAATATAGGTCTTGACCATGATGATAGTGGTAATGTTTAATTACTTTTCTTTCTTCATAACAATTACTACATAAGTAATTATCTCCCATTGTATATCCGTCTCCTCTTCTCATCGGACTTCCACAGTCATCACAAATTATATAATATTCATCAAAAGCTTCTTGACACATTTCTCTTTCATTACCATAAACATCTGTAAATTGAACTCTATTTTCTACTGGCTCATAATCTCTATGTTCTTCGCAATAGAAATATTTTTTATCTAAACATTCTACACAGAACCATTCCCCATTAAGTTTTACCATTTCATATCTATTTTCTTCTTTCCCACAAACTGAACATATCATTGTATTTTCCATATTATCCTCTCCCTTTTCTTTATTATATTTATATTATACCACATTATCAAAGTGTTGTCAAGTGTTATTGTAAAATTTTATTCTTTTAATATGTCTATATCAACAGGTAGAAACATATTATTTGTATTAAAATAATGTTTATAAAAACAACAAACACCTCCGTTTTCGTTTGTTATTCTTTTGTCATTTTTATATCTCTTTATTTCTTCTGCTTTTTCTTTAAACTTATCAGAACATATTTTTAAGTCGTCTGTCGTTCTATCTTTGATTACATAAGTGTTATAATTTATTTGTTGCATTTTTATTAGTCCTAAGCTTTCCCCTATATAATCTCTAAATAGATTTTCTAAAGTATTTGTTGCTTCGCCAAATAATCCATAATTATATTCCCATTCTTTTACAAGAATATCATTCCCTAATTGTGTTGCGCCATATAAAATAATTATCATTTAGCTATCCTCCTTTATATATTAAATATTATATTATCAAAGTGTTGTCAAGAATTATTTTAAAGTGAATTCAACAGGTAATATTAGTCCTTCTTTTAAATAATATCTAAAACGTAAATTTCTTTCGAATTTATTATTTATTCTTTTATCATTTTTATAATTGAATATTTCTTTTATATTTTTTTTGAATTCATTAGAATAAATACATATATCTTTTTCTTTCTTACCTTCAATTATATAAGTATCGTCATTTACTTTTCGCATTTTTATTAAGCTTATATTTTCCCCTATATAATTTTTATATAATTCTTCAATTTTTTTATTCGTATCATAATTCAATAGATAGTCATAATTCCATTCTTTTATAATTAAGCCAATTTCGTATTGTGTTGCTTCATGTATTACTATTATCATGCGTTCCCTCCTCTCCTTTTTTCTTATTATACTTATATTATACCACATTATCAAAGTGTTGTCAAGAATTATTTTTTAATATATAGAGGAAATAAATCCTCTATATTAATAGATATTCCTGATCTCCTGTGTTATATCTTATTAATGTTGTCAACTATTTTTTATTCTTTTTTTCACAGTCGCATTTAAGATTATTTTTTATAGCATTATTAAATCGAGTTATCTTTTTTGTTTCTCCGCAGCTATGTTGTAAAATACAGGGTTTCATATATCCTTTAAAATCAATTATCTTCCAATTATCATCATATTTATTTTTTAATTCTTCACTTGCTCTTTCAAGTCTTTTATCATATTTGTTTTGTTCTTCTTCGGATTTACTTTTTTCTTTTAATTTAAGAAGTTCATTTTTTTTATCTTTACATATATGATTAACAAAAGAAAAAGTAGATATAAATTTAATATTTCTTCTGAATGTATATTCTTTACATTTAGGACATCTAAACCAAGCATAATAATCTTGATTATATTTAACCTCGCTAGGTTTTAAATCATTTAATTCATTATCCCACCATATAGCCATTGAGGGATAAACTCCCTCAAAACTATTTGAATATTCTATCATATTATCACCTCGTAACTATAATACCACATAATTACAATGTTGTCAAGCTATATGGCATCAAATAAAGGATTAGAGTTAGATAATTCTTTAAGCTTATCTTTATCACTATTAAAGTAATGATTAAGTGTAGTAGCACTACTAGAGTGTCCCAGTTCCTTTCTAACGACATCTAGGTTGTCACTTGAATTATTTATCATAGTAGATGAATGACAGGCTCTAAGTGCGTGTGTATTAATTTTTTCTAACCCTGCTTCAACAGATATCTTATTTATTGTTCTTAAAATATCTCTTGAAGTCATTTTTCTACCTGTTTTAGATAAAAACAATATATCTCCATCTTTTGAAGTTGGTCTATAATTATTTATATAATAATTTAAGTCCTCTAATATTTTATTATTAAGATAAACCATTCTAGTTTTAGAAAACTTAACCCCCCCTTCTTCTGACCATCTAGTTAACATCGTTTCTCCTGTAACTAAATTAACATCTTGTATTCTTAAATATTCTAATTCAGAACATCTTAATCCATTAGATAATAATATGGCTATCATTAAATGATTTCTGAAAGATAGTTTATTATCTGCTTTATGACTATTAGTGTATTTTAATAGAGCGATAGCTTCCTCCTGATCCACTATCCTTTTATCTTTTCTATTACCATTACTTCTAGGTATTGTTCTAGCAGTATTAGTAGTACAATATAATTCACCTATCATATAAGTATATAATCTGCTTAAAACGGCTATTCTTTTATTTATAGTAGAAGATTTAAGTCCATCTTTCTCCAACTTCGACAACCATTTTATAGAGTATTCACTACTTCTTATTTTAGCTATATTTTCAAAAGTAGCCTTCTCCATATCTCCATCAAACATAAAATTAACCATTTCTTTTAATATACTTCTATAAGAAGATACAGTTAACCTTTGATTAGCACCTTGAATTTCAGTAAGATATTCTAAAAACAAATTTAAATCCTTATTCAATTTAATCACCCTCCTCTGTTATTTTAATATATATTATTGCACTATCAGTAAACATATGATATTTAAAAAAATCTCGGATATCTTTATTGCGATTTAATCTATCATCATTTTTATATCGACTTAGTTCTATTAAATTTTCTTTAAAATTATATATATATTTGTGTATCTCTGAGATATTTTTAATATCTTTAAAATTATAATTTTTTCTGCTATCTTTTACAACTTCTATAGGTTTAATTTTCCTATATACTCTTCATATAAAGATTTTAAAAAGTCATCTTGAAGAGAAGATATTGCTCTATTAAAGTCCCATATATCCATATAAAGTTTTTCATGTGAATTAGTTATAGAATGAACAACTATAAACATATAATCCCCCCTTATCCTCTTTCTACAAATATTATTATTTTATTTCTTCTTACATATGAAAAAAACCAATCAAATATACCTAATCTTCTATCATTAGTATAATAACTTAATTCTAAAAGGTGTTCGTTAAAATCTTTTGTATATTCAAGTAGGCTTTTCATATCTTTATTTTTGATATAATAACCATCGAAGCCGTCTCGTTCAAACTCTATAATATTTAATTCTCCTATATATTCTTTATACATTTTTTCTAGTTGTTCTTCACCCCAATAATTAAGTGGATTACTTAGCTCTACTGACCAAATAAAAGGTTTTTCATCTCTTAAATCTATACTATCTATAATTAAGAACATATTACCAACTCCTCTATTTTTTATTATATTTATATTATAGCATATTACAATAATGTTGTCAACTATTATTTTTATCTTTTTATATTTTTTTAATGAAAAAAACCTAGCATTAAATCGCTAGGCTTTCTCATAGTAAACTATATTAATTATCCTCTTAATATAACATCAAATAAATCTGTTAGAGGTTTATCATCTAAATTTAATTTAGTTGTTTCTTTGAATAAAGGTATAAATTGTTCTAATATAGACTCCTTACTATCTTTATCTTCCATAGAATATTCTATATTAGATAAACCATCAATTAATACAACTGTATTTACTCCGTCTATTTCGTCATATTCATCATAACATCTATCTATAGCTTCTCTGAAATCTTTTTTAAAATCTTTTGATTGAAATTCTTGGACCGCAGCTACTCTTTCAGTCTCTTCTGTTTCCTTTACTATTACAATTCCCAATATACACATTGAAATTACTGAAATTATTCCTGCTATTGCTAAAGTTTTATTCCACATACAACCAACTCCTTTATAAATATCATTAGTATTTTAAACTATCTTTTAATCTTCTAACATAAAGTTTATTTCTGATATCGCCCATTCATAACCAAACCATGCCATTCTATTTGTATCTAATTCTGATAATCCTGATCCCTCTTGTATAGACTCGTTTAATATCTCTAATATTTCATCCATATATTTTGTAAAGAATTTCTTCGTATCAGTACAATATATAAGACTTGTTACAATTCCACTAGAACAACCATACATTAAAACATCTTGGATATATAACTTAACTTCTTCTTCTCCTTCACTTCTTACTTTATTAAGCAGTTCTCTAGCAACTCCTTTCAATAAAGCATTATCAGTAGTCCCTAATATTTTATTTAATTTTTCTTTTAACATACTCTTAAAACCCCTTTCTTAAAATTATATTTAATACAACCTAATACTCTATATAGTTAGGATTTATTTCTCTTTGTATTTCTTGTAACATCCTAACTAAAGTATCTCTGTTTATCCTTTTAGCATTTTCTATATAACATAAAGTCTTATTTATACATTTAGTTCCATTTAAACAAGCTTCTTCTAAATTTCTTATACTATCCCATGCTATATCCCTTTCATATTCAACTGTTTTTGTGTCTCTTTCTGCTTTCTTTATAGGTTCTTCGACTGCTTCTCTTACATCTAAACCTAAATTATTTTCTATATAATCAAGGATACTTTCTTCGCCTCTAAGAACAACTAACTCGTTATTAACAAACATATTCATCTTACCAACCCCCCCTTATTTTTATTATACTTATATTATAGCATAAACTAATAATGTTGTCAAGTAATATTTCGATAAACTAGGAAAAAATCCTAGTTATCTAACTCCCATACCATTACAGAACGGACAATCTTCGCCTTGATATATTCCTGTACCTTTACAAGCTTCACAACGTCTTGCCACCCCTAATTGGCTTTCACTTAAATAATAGCTAACTCTTTTACCTGTTTCAGTATTACAATTATAGTAACTGTATTCATTAGTCCATTTTTCAAGTTCTGCAACATTAGATATAGTTATCCATGTAGGAGACATCCAAACACCTTCAGGACTCATTTTAGAAGGTAATAACCCTACTCTTACACTACCTTCTTTTGCTATCATTTTCTTTACATCTGTTTTAGTTACTTTCTTCATATTATCAACCCCTTTTATTAACTTATTTATATTCTATTTTTAAAATAATCATTAGATTTTACTTCTGCTAGTTTTATTTGACAGGCTAATCTCTTAGCTTGTGTCATTTGTTTCTTAGTCAAACCTTCTCCTTTTTTAACTTGTTCACTAAAAGGAATTATATATCCAAAACCTTTAACTCCGCAGTAGATAAGTGGAGTATTTGTAATTTTAAAATCAAAGAAATCTAAGTTTATATTTTTAAGACTTTCTATCAGTTCATCTTCTGATTTAAAGAAATCAGTCCACTTATTGCCACCCATGATACTCATTCTTTCTAATCTTGTTATCTCTTCATTTATATTCATTTTATCAACTCCTCTATTTTTTATTATATTTATATTATATCACTTTTTAGTAGTGTTGTCAAGTGATATTTTAAAGTTTTTAAAAAAATACTTCACCTTTATATAATTCATAATAAGGTGTTTCTTGAGTAAATTTTTCAAGTATATGATATTCCCACCAGTATTTATAGTCTTTCCCTTTAACACTATCTTCTGTAAGAACCATTAATCTTTCTTCTTTATCTGAAAGAGTTACCCCTACAACTTCTATAGCTTCACTATAACCTTTCCAAGAAGTGTTATCTTTTATTCTTATTAGGTTTATCTTAGTAACCTTACCACATAAGCAGCCGTATTCGAACCCTAATGGTTTGCTTTTATATCTTGTTAACCTCTTATTTAAAGCCTCATATTCTTTTCTTATATCCAACATATTACCAACCTCCTTATAAACTTATACCATAGTGTCTATTCTTGTGTGACATAGAATAAACATTATAACAATTTTTTTGAGCAGTACCAGATCCATTATATTTGAAAAACTTATTAGGTACTATTTGTCTTACTATACTAAACAATGCCTTGTATTTGTTAAAAAGAAATATAACCCTTCTTCCAGTAGTATCTATTGTAGCTAAAATCACAACATCAGATATTATACTATCTCTTATTTCTTTTATCTCTATTTCCCTATAGTTACCTTCTATTGAAGCAACTATATTATTTAATTGCTTTAATATTTTTTCATTTTTCATACTATCAACTCCTTCATTTATTTACTAAGGGAAGTTGCCTTCCCTTATTTCTTATTATACTTATATTGTATCACATTATACTATTGTTGTCAACTGTTTTTTGAAAGAAATCCAAAATCTTTTTTGAAGTCTTACATATGATATCTAAAGAGTCTTTTAATTCTTTTAATTCTTTCCCTTTACTCCAACCTGCAACATACCCAAAAGAATAATCCTCTGTATTAAGTCCTAAGCCCCTGCAAACTATATATGCTATACTTTCTGCTTGAACTTCTTTAGTAGCCCTGCTAAGTTCATTATCAAGACTACAATGCAATATACTATGTGCCAATTCATGTATTATAGTTTTAAGCTTATGTAAATCATCTAATGAAGCTTTTACATGAATATCTCTTGATAACAAGTCATAATACCCATTAGCAGTATCATTATTTAAACTTTCATCCATTGTTATTGCTACTTCTGAATTATTTATAGCATAGCGGATCAGTTCTTTTATTTCTTTATCACTACCTTTTAATTCTGATACTAAAGATGGTTTGTTTCCTTCAACTTGAGAAATATCAAATACATTCCCTAATTTAAAATATAAATGACTTTTAACTACTTCTTCTCCATCTTCTTCTACTATCGTATTATATTTTACTGGACAAAGTATTTTTAAAGCTTTAGAACCTTTTTTAATTTTAAATCCTAATTTATTCCAAGTTGTAAAACTTGCAACTTGACTAGCATAAGGATTTTGTAGCATGATTAAAACTATATTACCATAACTATAGTTATGGAATCTACTACAGAAGTTTAAGTATTCTTGATATTTGCCACTTTCAAATACCCCTTTAACTCCGTTTTCCAAGTCCTGCATGAACTTATTAACCTCTTGTTTCTTTTGCCCTGTTTTCTTATATCCCATATTATCAACTCCCTTATTTCTTATTATACCTATATTATAGCATATTATTAAAGTGTTGTCAACTATTATTTTAAAAAAAATAGAGGAAATTAATCCCCTATTCTGTTTAATTCTTTTATTTTATTTTCTATTATTTCTTTTATATTAACATTATTATCTTTGCTTATAACAGTTAATATTATCCCCTGATCTATTTGTGGTTTTTCATTTATATAAGGAATAACATATACATTCCCTTCCCCTTCATTATCTTCTAAACATAGAGTATATTTCATGCCCTTAATCCCTAAATCTAAGCCTGTATAAAACATATTATACATAGCTATAATCTCTTCTTTTATTGCGCTATCTTTTAGTAACTTTACATAACTATTCATGTTATTTACCTCCTTTTACAAGGTTTATTTTCTTTCTTAAATTTATTTTCTTTCTTAAATTAATCATTTTTATACCTCCTTATAATTACAATATTACATTCTAGGACTGCTAATCCTAGAATGATATTATTTTACCTGTTGCTATTTCTTTAGCTACTAAAGAAGCTCCATGACAGTTTGAACGATATTTTACAAATATTCTTCTATCTAATCTGTTTCTTCTAGCGACTATTTTGCCACACTCACTACAAATAATATGATATTTATAAGTTGTAGTAGCAGGTTTTTTAACTGTGTTTGCAGCAGTAGCAGTAGTGGTAGCAGGATTAGCTTCTCTATATTTCTTCATATACTCTGTATCTCTAGTTCTGCTATCTCTTACCCCATACATTCTACAAAATCTTTTCCAAGTATCATTGTGTCCTACAAGTCCACCACAATATACGTTTGCTAATACATGAATTACTTCATGGTGAATAGTATCTATAACATTATCTTTTTCACCGTATTCAATATATTTCTTATTGAATGTAAATTTAACAGGTTCGCCAGTACTTCTTAAAGAAGATACTTGTCCTAAAGTGCTAG
This sequence comes from uncultured Candidatus Melainabacteria bacterium, assembly GCA_937898445.1. Classification (GTDB taxonomy): domain Bacteria; phylum Cyanobacteriota; class Vampirovibrionia; order Gastranaerophilales; family Gastranaerophilaceae; genus Stercorousia. Next base: position 22,857 of record CALEJY010000329.1, read on the forward strand.
TCATTCTATTAGAAATATTTATAGGAGTCTTTTCTATATAGTCTAATATTAGTAGTTTGTGTTCCTCGTCCATACCTTTCACAAAGTTTATCATTTCTTTTCTTATCATATTAATCATATTATCAATCCCCCCTCATTTCTTATTATACTTATATTATATCACGCTTTAATAATGTTGTCAAGTATTATTTTAAAAATAACTATATTAAAAAGATTATCATTCCAACTATTTTTCAAAATAACTATATTGGAAAGATTATCATCTTAACTATTTTTGCAAATTATCATCTAAAAAAAACTATATTAAAAAGATTATCATTCAGATAATTTTTTAAGTAGTCGTAACCTCTTTAAGAAATAACTATATTGAAAAGATTATCTTCCTGATCTTCTTCTTAATATTATATAATAAGCTATGTATAATAATATACATAACCTATTATATTTACCGTAGCCTTACAAGTTTGAAAGTATTATTTATTACCATACCCTCCACACTCTTTCACCAGTCATAGTTATTCTTTTTTCATCGTAATTTACTCTATATAACCAGTCATTTTCATCTATTAGATATCTATCTTTTCTTGTATAAAGAGACATTCCGCTAATTAATTCTACAAATACGTCATTTAATGGATATTTGCCATCTAAGTTTTTAATAAAGTCTTCACTAGATAAAGATTTAGACTCTATAAAGAAAGCTTGAAAATAATCTTCGAAGTTATCAAAATATAAAGCAGGGTCTTCGATTATATTATCGTAAGAAGGCGCTACATCTTTAACTTTTTTTGCGTTTTTATATTCGAATTTAACATATTGTTTTTTGTTTTCATCCCAGTAGTAGCCGTAGTCGTCATCCCAGTCATAGTCATAGCTATAAGGGTTGCTAGAGTAAACACTTTTATAATATTTGTCGTAAGTTCTAGGCGCATAAGAGTCATTAGAGAATATCCAACCTTCTTCTTTTTCTATGAAGTCTCCATATAATTCTATATCTCCACTAGATTTAAGAATACAGAACTTACCATTACCTTTAAATTCTTTTGCTAAAGTATCTTTGTTATTAAGTCTCCATAAGCTAAAAACATCTTCTAATATAAATCTTTGAGTATCAGACATCTTTTCTTCAAAAGCATATTTACCTATGATACCATTATGAACAATACCAGATCCACAATTAATTTCTGTTTTTCTTAGTTTTCTTAATTTGTTACTTATAGGGAATGGATGGCAAGTCTCTTTACTTATTCCTCCACTTGTTGAAATTCTAAAATGCATTACTAAATTTTTTTCTTCAAGATGTTTACTATCCCAAAGTTCTTCTAGTCTTTCAATGTATTTATCTACATCAAAGAACCCTTTTTCTATATGGACTTTGTGATTATCTGCGAACATAAATCCTGCACCATCAGGATTATGCATGAAACAGTTTTCCACATACTCCTTATTTAATTTGTATCCTTTTTCTTTAATAGCAATTACACACATTACACATCATCCTTTCTTATTTCTTATTATACTTATATTATATCACGCTTTAATAATGTTGTCAACTGTTTTTTGAATTTTTTTTGAGAAATATTTATTTTTTTATTCCAACTTTTATTTATATGTGATATAATAAGAAGGAAATAGGTTAATAATTTAAAAATATTTTTTTCCTTAGATTAAAATTGTTGTATCAGATTTATTAACCTATTTTGATTTTGTGATTTTGATGAAAAATTTTCTATCTTGTAGTAACCAAGGTTGACAACCTTTTTGGGGTGTACCCCCCTATTACTAATTAGTATATCATTTTTTAAAAGTGTTGTCAATGCTTTTTTCCAACTTTTTGAAAATTTTTTGTTAAGTCGCATTTTTTGAAAAGTATTTGTATATGATTTTCTTATTCTCTATAATAGTACATATTAATATATATACTATATTTGAATATATGAATAACTATTCATATATTATATTTATTCATATGAACAACTATTCATATATATCCAACTTTAATAAATAAAGTGATTTTAGAAAAAACTTTATTATTTTAACCTTTTAAATTCGATTTTAAGGCGCTTTAAATTATGTTTAATACTAATATATCATTATATATTATAACCTCTTAAATTGGCACTTATTAGGTATTTTAGGTATACTAGATATAAATAAAGTAAAACTATAAATTGACTTTATTTTTTAAATTGAACGGAATTGTTAGAATTGTTTATACATCTTTGAATTTTCTGACAATTCAAAATACTCTTACTTTTCTTATATTAATTATATCATATTTTCAGGAAAAAGTCAACAAAAAGTTTTTGACAGGATTCGACAAAAAAACAACCTCGTATTTTCCATTGTAAGAGGTTTTATTTTAATCTTAATATAAATATATGATTAAAGGGCGTAACCTCTTAAATTGGCGCTTATTAGGTATTTTAGCGTATTCTGATTTTTAAAATCTATTGTTAATTATTATGTTTTAAAATGATTATTGTATACAATTTTTATATATGCTTAAAATATCCATTTAAAGGACTTTTAAAAGGTATGGATATATTTATCATATTTTAATATTAATTAATAATTTGAGGCGCTTTAAAATTGAATTGAGAAGGTATTTTATATTGGATTATTAAAAAAATATATATAATTTTTATATACAGTAACAAAAAATATATATAAATACCGAGTAGGCACTTTATAAAGTAAATGAAAATCATTATCAAATGATAATAAATATCATAAAAATTAGTGATCTGATAACAACTTGAAAAAAAATATAAGTTGTTACTTTTTAGATTTTTTTAAATAAATACCGAGTAGGCATATTTTTTGTAAATGAAAATCATTCTCAACTAGCCCTGATCATCAGGCAGGTCCGCAGCGATAACAATTCTTAATTGA
>CALEJY010000330.1 GCA_937898445.1 uncultured Candidatus Melainabacteria bacterium
CTCTGATTAGAACAACACTGTGTTCTTGTAGGTTGTGGCCGATACCTGGGATATATGAAGTAACTTCAAATCCGTTTGTTAATCTAACCCTTGCAACTTTTCTCAAAGCTGAATTAGGTTTTTTAGGGGTTGTAGTGTAAACCCTAGTACAAACTCCACGTCTTTGAGGACAATTCATCAAAGCTGGAGATTTTGTTTTGTCTGTAAGCTTTTTACGTTCGCTACGTACAAGCTGGTTAATTGTAGGCATTTAATTTCTCCTTTTTCTTTTCTACCTTTTCGGCAAAACCATATCCTGAAACCCTTACGCATTCCGGTTATGATGGGACTGCCGAACCGTTAAAACTGTTCCTACGCCCTATTTTTGCCTAACTGCCGTCATATTTCAGCACGAAAAACTCGGCAGTGTACCTTTATTAAACAACGATAACGCCAGAATGTCAACAGATATTGCAAATATGTTAATAATGCTATATAATTTTTTTGAATTAAGCGGAGAGTTTTTCATGAAAAAAGAAGTTAAAAATAAAATTATAGAAATTTCGAGTTACTTAATATGCTTAGCAATAATTCTTGCAATCGGATATTTTACAGGCTATCTAAAAGGTTTTACACCTAATGATTTTGAAAACGCATATTACAAAATCACTTATGACTTGTCTAATACTGAATTTTTCAAAAATCAAAATATAAAATTTTTACAAAAAAATAACCGCAACAACAATTCTTCAAGATATTCTGAATATAGGGTTAATCGAATACCTGAAGCTGTTATCAGAGGTGTAAGCTCAGCCGGCGTTTGGGCAAATATCTTTAATTCAAATAAAAAGACTGTTTTTTATATTTATGATGACAATTCAAATAGTTTTGACAATTCCATTAAAAATTACGTGAATAACGGAGTTTTATCATCAAAATATAATGTAGTTTCATATACCACATCTTCTTTTGGAAGTGTAAGATTAGGTGATATCGGACCTACTGAAATCTGCAAAAGTTTACAAGAATGTAATGCAAACAGACAAAAAGCATCTGATTACACAGCACTTTCAGAGTTTTTGAAACAATGTGGCAGATCAGTTTGCATAATAAATCCAACTAAATCTGAATATATCAGACTTAATTCAAGAAATATTGCAACAAGTGCAATTTATTCTTTGCAAAACTGGTAATTATACCAACTTAAAATCGCCGTTCTTTTTAATATGTTCTACTAATCCGCCATCATTTAATAATTTAATCATAACAGGCGGAAGTGGTTCTATTGGAATAATTGCGCCATTTGTAAGGTCTGTCAAAATGCCTTTTTCAATATCCAAATCCAATTCATCACCGGCATCAATCGCATCCGTATCTGCTTCAATTGCTAAAAGTCCGATGTTTATTGCATTTCTATAAAAAATTCTAGCAAAAGATTTTGCAATAACTGCACCAACTCCTGCAATTTTGATAATTTGAGGAGCATGTTCTCTTGATGAACCTAAACCAAAATTTGAACCGCCGACTACAAAATCGCCCTTATTCATTCTGCTTGCAAATGTTGGATCAGCATCTTCCAAAACATGCTTTGCAAATTCCGGCAAATTTGAACGTAAATGGAACAATCTACCAGGTGCGATGTGGTCTGTCGAAATATTATCCCCGAATTTAAAAGCTTTTCCCCTCATATTATATCTCCTATACTGATACCTGCCTTGATTATACTACAAAATAATGTTATAATAAAATTATTAAGTAAAAAGGTGATTAAAAATGTATTTTGATAGAAAATGTAAAATAACTTTTATATGTAACGGCGCAACTATTTTGAGCGAAGATGACAGGTTTACAGATTCGGAAACTTATCCTCCATTAAGCGATGCCGGAGTTGATGAGATAGAAAAAATTTGTGAATTTTTGAAAAAACGTGGAATTAAAAACGACAAAATTTATACATCTCGAGCGACAAGATCAGTTCAATCAGCGGCAATGATTACAAAATTATTCAAACAAGATTTTGAAATTGTTGAAGATTTACATCCGAGAAAATGCGGAAAATTCAACAACATGACTTTTGAACAGGTGCATGAAGAGTATCCTGAAGCTTTAGAAAAATTGATAAATTGCCCTGAAGAAATAGTTCCTGATGATGCAGAAAGTGTTACAGCGTTTATTAATAGGGTAAATGATACATTAAATAAAATTATTGATGAAAATCAAGGCGGCAGAATTATTATTGTAACCCATAAAGATATTATCAAAGCGGCCGTTGTGTCTGCGCTAAATATGCCACATAGTTCGCTACACAGAATTTATATAAAATCAGGTAGCGCAACACAAATCAGTTATTTTGAGAAATGGGCAAGTTTAGTTTATTGCGATTATACGCCGGACTAAATGTTTAAAAGTCTTTGATTTTCTTTAATCAAAAAGTCTTT
>CALEJY010000331.1 GCA_937898445.1 uncultured Candidatus Melainabacteria bacterium
TTCTGGAAAAGTTACTGAAGAAATTTATGATTTCTTTATCCAAAGATTGATTATTTTCTTGTCAGAAAAATATCCGAAAAATGTTTTGGAAGCATGCGCCGCAAACAAAAATCCGCTTGTTGATTTGACAGATTATATCAAACGAGTTGAAGTTGTTGCAAAATTGAACTCTCCGGCGTTGTTAGAAAGTGCAAACAGAGTTTTGAGAATGTTGAAAGAAGATAACAAAAAACAGGTTAATAAATCATTGTTTAAAGAACCTGCTGAAAGCATGCTATTATCTCAAATTGAAACAGTTTCTGAAAACTTAAGCTATGATGCGTATTTGAAACAGTTAGAAGAAATTAATCCTTCTGTAGAAAAATTCTTTAACGATGTTCTTGTAATGGATAAAGATGAAAATGTTAAAGAAAACAGATTGGCATTACTAACATTGTTGAAGTCAAAATACGCTTATTTAGCTGATTTTAGCAAATTATAAAGAAATGTAAACAATCTTTGTAAAAAAGTAAATTATTTTTTTCAGGATACTTTACAATAGTGTAAAGAAGGTAATTCGAAAAAAAGAAAAAGAAAATAATTGGTAGGAGTCAACTCATGTTGGAACGATTGAAAAATCTAAAAATTGTAAAAACATTCGGCGAACAGATTAGCCCGAAATTACGTTGGTTAAACTTTATGCACCGTAATGTAAACAAAGCTGATTATATCAGCATGGTTAGCGGAGTTGACGAATTGAAATCAAGTTCTGACGAACGTAAGCTGGAAGCAATGGTCAGAGAACAACTTAAGGCTGAATTTCCGAATATCGAGAATATGAAGTCTTATGAACTTCTAGTGGATGCAGTAATCCACAATTACAAGAAGAAACAGCTTCAAGCTATGGATGAGATGGAATAATTAATAACTCATCAATTTAAAATAATATAAAGCACCCTTTAGGGGTGCTTTTGTATTTTTATCAGATGTTTAGAAGTAAAGTCTATTTTTGGAATAAAATTTAGGAGAGGGTTAAAATCTTTAAACTTTTGTAAACCTTTTATTTTTCTCTAGCAAAAATTATTTTTATGATTTTTAATGTTAGAGGGAACCAGATTAAATGATAACGCCCATTAACAGGTCACAATTGAATTTTACAGCGCAGGCGGTTAAAAGCAAATCGCCAGACGGTAAAACAGAACCTAACAGTCGTACAAGCATCTTTTACATTAACGATTTTCATGGCAAATCAATAAACATGGAAAGAACTATTGCTGCGTCAAATGTTTTTGATAGCTTTACGCCGTCTGTTCCGACCGACAAGCTAAAATTATCATCAGGCGATATTCAGCTTGGTGAACCTGTTCCTGCAAACAAGGTTATGGTTGAAGCCCAAAATATTATGGGAATTATGGCATCAGCAGTCGGAAACCACGAATGCGATATGCCCGATCATATTGCCGAATTAATTCCGCACATGGGCTATAAAATGCTTGCTTGTAACGTTAATATAAAACCTGAAAACCCGTTCCATGACAAGATTAAAAAATCTTATATTCAAGAAGTTGATGGCAACAAATATGGAATTATCGGTGCTGCTCCGGTTGATTTGTTTTCTCGTTTAAAATATGGCAAGATTTTTGACGAATTAAAAGTTGATAATGTTGAAAATACTATAAAAGATATTCAAACAGAAGTTGATAAGTTGAAAAAACAAGGTGTAAACAAGATTATACTTCTTTCTCACGTTGGTTTTGGCTATGATCAGCAGATTGCAAAAAATACTGATGGTATTGATATAATTTTGGGTGGACATTCTCACAATTTGGTTAAGGATGTAAAACCCGGTGTAAATTTGTTTAATTCAAAAGCCGGCGAACCTGTTGTAATTACGCAAGCAGGGCGTGATGGAAATTATTTTGGCGTTTTGAATGTTGAATGGGATAAAAATGGCGTTATGACAAAGGTTCAAAACAATGTTACAAGCACAAGAGGCTTTAAACGTAGTCCGCTTGTAAAACATGTATTTGAACAGATTTTAGGTAAACCAAAAGTTGTTGGAATTATAAATTCAGCTCCACCTCCTCCAAACAATGCTTCTATTGACCCAAGCGGACATGCAAACTTTATGTGTGATTGTATGAAAGAAGAATTAGGCACAGATATCGCCTTGTTCGGCTCTGCAACAATTAGAGGTTACTTTGAGGCAGGAAAACTCGATACAAGATGGTTAGATGATATTTCTCCGTTCAAAAACAAGATGGTTGTTGCAGATTATACAGAAAAAGAAATTGTTGATGCTTTGAAAGTTTCAGCTAAATCTCTTGTAAACCCGAATAACAAACCCGGTATTGTGCATGTTTCAGGTTTGAAATACACAATCGGTAAAAATGGAGAATTGAGAAGTGCAGCTTTTGTTGCAAAAGATGGCAAGGAAACTCCTATTGATATAAAAAATCCAAGAACTGATAAAACTTATAAAACCGCTTTAACAGATTATTATGCGCAAGGTCATGACGGATTTACTATGTTGAAAAAGTTTGACAAAGCGGATAGAGTTTGTGATTTTGATATTACTCAGTGTGTAGAAGATTATATGGCACGCCATAAAGAACCTGTTGATATTGTTGATGATGGCAGAATACAGGTTGTAGATTAGTCTTTATCTTCAGCAAATTTTACTAATTCGTAATTCCATGCCAAAATTCCGATTGATAGAATGTAAGTTAGGATTATTACTGTTATGTAGCTTGTGAGTTTTGAGATTATTGCTTGCTGAGAAGAAATAAGAAATCCGATTGAACTCGTATCGCCTTTGTACATAACCGCTAAGATTAATCCAAAAACAAAAAATGCGATAAAAATGAACGAAAAAGTAATCATATAACTCATTATTACAATCCAAATTCTCTCTAATAGCAAAGTGAAATATTCTTTTACTCTGAATTTTTTGAAAATATTAAACCCGTCATTGTTATCATAGTTGTATGAAAATCCTGCAAGCATCATTACCATTGGAATTGCAAGTATTGTATCTATGCAAAATGCAAAATAATGAAACTTTGAAAAAAGGCTCAATAAAATAATTGGCACGCTAATCAAAAAGATAATGAACGGAATTTTCTTTAATCCGATTTTAATTGTGTCAAAATTGATGTCCGGAAGTTCTCTGGAATGTAACAAAATTGTTTCATAACCGACAAAAAACAATCCAAATATAAGATTTAAAATCCCGAAGATGATTTTTTGCAACAATGTAACTTCATTGATATTTTGTATTCCGAGTGCCAAATATGCATTGACTAATCCGATAATTCCGCATATTGAGAACAAACAGATTTGTCGATTAATCGCATCTTTGCTAATATATAAGTTCTTTACACCTTCAAGAAGTCTTGCCATTATTGAACACCTTCTTCTTGTGAAAAGTATTCTTCTTTTAATAGCGGTCTGATATTTTCTTTGTAAGATGGAATTAGTGAATACGGATATGCAAAATACCAAGTTATAATCAAGATATAGCTTGCGATAGCGTTCATAATTATATCCATTACATAATAATCTTTTGTAATCATTCCGATTTCATCAATTCCGATTAATCCTGCAACAACATAAACTATGATATAAAGAACTACGGCTGCAAGAGTAATTAAAATATACAAGCAAACATTGATGTATAAAGGTTTGTATGCCGCTTTGAAAAACGAGAAAATGTGAGTGATATTATATAGTCCTTTAGTGTTCAAATCTTCTGCATAAGCTAAGAAAATATAATAAACAGGAGCGGACAAAATTAATAATGCAAGAGCGATTAATATTGGTAAAAATAACAAATGAGTTGCGATGTAAGAAACAAATGCCAAAATTAATACTAATACGGCATAAATTCCCCAAACGATATTCAATTTAATCATTCCCCAAATAATTTTTGGTTGAACTTCTTTAACAGAAGGAAGAATTCCGTTATTAATATTGTTTATTGCATTGTGTATAAATTGCAAACTGTACACACCCACAAGTAAGCTAAAAATTAAATCAATCGGGTTGTTTTTAGATGTGTTTCCGTTTCCCAATTTTATGTCTAATAGAGTTGATGTAACACTCCAAATTAGTGCCACAACTGCTAACCAAATATGTGCTTGTTTGTTTTCAAAAACTTTTTTGTAACTGTCAATTATTCCGCTCATAATATCTCCTCAAAAATAATTATAGCAGTTTTTTCTACGATTGCAATAGATATTTTACTAAGATTATTTTCGTGTTAACCTTGTCTTATGGATACAGAAATAAAGCAACAATTATCAATATTAAAAACAAGATTTGAAAAAATAAAGGAGTGTCTTTGACACTGACAAATTGAAATCTGATTTGCAAAATTTAGAAGATGAGATGCAAAAGCCTGAAATTTGGGCTAATCAGAAGAAGGCTTCAGAATTAGGCTCTCAAATTCGTGATATAAAAGACAATTTGGAATTCCTTGAAAAATGGCAAGGTGTAATTGAAGATACAGAAACGGCTCTTGAAATTGCAGATGATGAGCTTATAAATGAGGCTGCCGAGCAGTTGAATGCAATGGAAAGGACTTTGGAAAAGTTTGAAGTTAAGCAAATGCTTAGTGGTGAATATGATGAAGCTGATGCGATTTTGACCATCAACGCCGGAGCTGGTGGAACTGATGCGCAAGACTGGGCAAGTTTGATGTTGAGAATGTATATTAGATGGGCAGAAAGCCACGAATGGAAAGTCGAGCTTTTGGATAAATTAGATGGTGATGAGGCTGGCATTAAATCTGCAACAATAAAGATTATCGGTAAATTTGCTTATGGGTATGCAAAAGCAGAAAAAGGTGTTCATAGATTGGTTAGAATTTCTCCTTTCAATGCTAATGGAAAGCGTCAAACGAGTTTTGCGTCAGTGGAAGTTTCTCCGATAATAGAGGATTTTGAAAAAACTATTACAATTCCACCGGAAGATTTGGAAATTGATACAATGAGATCTGGCGGAGCCGGTGGACAAAACGTAAATAAAGTCGAAACGGCAGTTAGAATTTTGCACAAGCCGACAGGGATTGTTGTTAAGTGTCAACAAGAGCGTTCTCAACTTCAAAACAAAGAAAACGCAATGCAGATTTTGGCATCAAAATTGTTGGCGATAAAACAAGCCGAACATGAAAAGAAGTTAGCGGAATTGAAGGGTGAAAACGTTGATATCAACTTTGGTTCGCAAATCCGCTCATACGTGTTCCATCCGTACAAGATGGTAAAAGATCACAGGACAAATTACGAAGTAGGAAATGTGGATGCCGTAATGGATGGCGATTTAGACGGGTTTATTGAAGCGTATTTGAGGAATAATTAATAAAAGATGCTTAGATGTTTAGAGGCAGGTGCTTTTAGTGAGAAGTGAAACGTGAAACGTGAAAAGACCTTATCGTTGACTATTACCCTCTCTCTCTGTGAGAGGGTTGAATTTCTTAGTGAGTTGTGACGAACTTAGAAATTCGGGAGAGGGTTAAATGTTGTAAGAATATTTATGCCACTTGAAAAACTTCAAAAAATTTGTTAAAATAGAAATGTAATTACAGAACAGAGAGGAATTTTTATGAAAAAGAAATTTTTTAGTTGCAACGGGGGGGGGGCAATAGTCTAAAACCCTCTCATAATCATGGCCTATGCCTGTTTTTAGAATGTCTAGGTGCAGAGATGCGTAGAGGCAAAGTCTGTTACGATAAATCGTCATTGCGAGCGAATGCGAAGCAATCCAG
>CALEJY010000332.1 GCA_937898445.1 uncultured Candidatus Melainabacteria bacterium
GAAATAAAGAGTAGGCTGAAAAATGTTTTGTATTTTACAACATTGAATGATAGGGCGGACAGGAGAGATGAAGAGGCGTTTTATTTTTCATTGCTCTGTTGTGCTGCACCGAATAAAGATGTTAGATGTTTGGCAATGAAACTTCTATATGAAGTGGTATCAAAAAATGATGGATATATTGATAAACTCATTTCTGAATACGATAAGATTTTAGATTTATATATTCAGGAATCTGTTATTTATGTACTCAGCCAGATGCATCAAGGTAATGAAACAATTATAGCTTTCTATAATGATATTATTAGTTCACATGAAAATTTGTCAGCAAAAAGCATTCGTAGATTAGCTACATATCTGGGGAAGCCATATGCATTTATTACATGGAATAGAAAAGACTTATATAAGTATAATAAAAATGCACAAGTTTCAGATTATTTGAGTGACATATTATTTTCTGTGGATTTGATGAATAAAGATTTTCTACCATTTAGATATTGGGGAAAAGACCATATTGATATGTATACGAAATTTCTCGCCAATGAGAAGTTTGAAATCAAAAGAATAAATGATTATCTCAGCAATAAATATGCTTGTGTTTGTGGTGGTGAATGCAGTGGATGGATGGCATTCGAAAATAGAATTATACCGGAAATAGAACCTATGGCAGAGATTGAAACGGTTGATATGAATTCTTTTTTTCAGTGTTTTGAGCAAGTTTTTAGATATGTCTTTGAATATTATGAAACTTCGGCTGATAGAAAATCAATGAATATGCGAGAAGAAGATTTTATTCATTCTGTTTATATGAAGTGTGTGGATATTGCAACAGGTTTATATTATGGAAGTTTGATGTGTAATCATTATACTAATCAGTTTGCAACATATAATAATTATCAGAATAGTATTGGGTATGAAGTATATGACCCATTGGAATATGGTGAGGATGTTATAATTACAGCACCAATTCCAACATTTCAAGATTACATAGAAAGACTTGGAGATTATGTAATAAATGCCTTAGAGCAACCGATACCTAGAGATATAAATTGGGTGAAAGATGTTGAATTGACGAGAAGAAACATTTTGCATCTTATAGAAACAGTTAAAGTAAAGAAACAAGAGTGGGTGCTGATTGCTGGAAGAATATCATTACACGAAGAAGGAAAACACGATACAAAATGGAGAGATACATACGATATATGGTGTTGTTCTTCTGATAAAGAGACAATAGGTGATGATGGTAATGCAAGGTACCTTACTATTGAATTAGAGGAATATTTAGGGGAACTTAAGGCATATCCAGAAAATAAAGAAAAGCCGTGGTTATGCAAAAGTGTTAAGAATATAGCAAGTCAATCTGATATTTTTGAAGAAACATCACTAGTATTGCCGCCATCAGAAATTATAAAATTTTTTGATTTGCGATTGAATGTTTCTGACCTGTCATGGGAAACAGAAGATAAAGAAAAGATTATATTATGTAACAACAATAGGAATTCATATTATAGAGATCCTATTGGTGGAACAGCTTTTATCCGTAAAGACTACTTTGATAAATATGCCAAATCACATTGTATTAAATATTTTGCTTTTGCAGAAAGGCTTATTCCCGAAACAGGATATGCAGATGAAACATCTTTGCATTTTGAAATTAAAGATGGTCAGATTATAAAAGAGATACGGAATGATGGTGGACATGGTAGTTATAACAGAGTTAGCAATCCGTTGTGTGATAATTGTCCGCATGCAAATGTTATAGAAACTAGCCAAAATGAATCACCAGAATATGATATGGAATGGTTAAAAAATATGCTTGAAGAATATGGGATTGAAGATGACTCGGATTTGATTGGAGATGAAGAAATGTTATTTATATGTTACCCAAAATGTTCAACCTGCCAAAAGGCTAAAAAGTGGTTGGATGAGCATAATATTGAATATACTGAGCGTCATATTGTAGATGGGAATCCTACATATGATGAACTTGCGGAATGGTATAGAAAGAGCGGACTTCCTCTTAAGAAGTTTTTTAATACCAGTGGGCTTATTTATAAAGAAATGCAACTTAAGGACAAGCTTTTTACAATGAGTGAAGAGGAACAATTACAGTTGCTTGCTACAAATGGGATGTTGGTAAAGCGACCACTTATTGTGAATGGCAATTTTGTGTTAGTTGGCTTTAAGGAAGCGGAATGGTCAGAAAAATTGAATTGATATTAGTTGACGATTCGTTTATGTATATAGAGGAAAGGAGTTGAAAACCTCATATGTCAGATTTATTTGATTTATCGAACTTTGATAAATATAAAGAAGATAACTGCCGATAAGTGAAAAAGGCAGAAGGAGGATTGCCTATAGCATTATGGGAGTCATATTCCTCGTTTGCTAATTCTAATGGTGGAGTAATAATCCTTGGTGTAGGCGAACGCCAAGATGGAACTTGGTATACTACAGGTTTGAAGAATGCAGATAAGTTAAAGAGAAACTTTTGGAATACAATCCATGATACCAAGAAAGTAAGTATTAATTTGTTATCTGATAAAAATGTGGAATCCTACGAGGTCAATGGAGATACCATATTGGTTATCTATGTGCCAAGAGCTAAACGTGAGCAGAAGCCGGTTTATATTAACAATGATTTATTTGGTGGTTGTTATCGTAGAGATTGGGAAGGTGATTATCACTGTTCTAAGGCAGAGATTAAAGGTATGCTTCGTGATGCTGCAGATGAAACAGAGGATATGAAGATTGTTGAGCAGTTTGATATATCTGCAATTGATACAGAGTCTTTAAAAGGATTTAGAAATCATCATAAAAGCTATCGCCCAGAGCATGTATTTAATAATTTATCGGATGAAGAGTATTTGGAGCGAATAGGTGCAGCAGGATATGGCGAAGATGGTAAATTGCATCCTACTACAGCAGGTTTGCTTATGTTTGGTGAGGAATATCATATTGTCAGAGAGTTCCCAGAGTATTTCCTAGATTACAGAGAGATGCTTGATCCTACAATACGTTGGACAGACCGATTGCAGTCCAGTTCCGGCGATTGGAGCGGAAATGTATTCGATTTTTTCTTTAGAGTAAATAGCAAGATTGCAAAAGATATCAAGAAACCTTTTAAGTTGGAAGGTATTACAAGAATTGATGATACTCCAGTTCATAAGGCAGTTCGAGAGGCATTAGTCAATTGCTTGGTTAATACAGATTATTTCTTACCTTGTGGAGTGGTGATTAAAAAGGAAGATGACAAGCTAGTTATCGAGAATCCAGGTAGTATCCGTACTGGTAAAAAGCAGATGCTTCGTGGTGGTATTTCAGATCCTAGAAATAAAACATTAATGAAGATGTTTAACATGATTGGTATTGGAGAAAGAGCTGGAAGTGGCATCCCAGATATTTATCAAGTTTGGGAGAATGAAGGATGGCCAATGCCGGTTGTAGAGGAAAGTTATAATCCAGATAGAACTCGTTTATCGCTTGAATTTTCAAAGAAACAAGCGATAAAAACAAGCGATAAAAAACAAGCGATAAAAACAAGCGATAAAAATAAACTACAAAAAACGCAGGAAAAAGAGGAATTAATTAGAGAATACTTGCGTCAGAACGGCTTGTCAAAAACGAGTGAAATTGCGGAATATATAGAATTGAGTCCAGCTAGAACAAGAGCACTTCTATCTGATATGGCAGATGTTGTGGTTGAAGGTGCAAATAAAAATAGAAAATACCGTTTAGCTACTGAAGATTAAAATAAAATCAGCAGAATAATCAGCGAAAAAATCAGCAGATTATTTGATAGAAAAATTATCATGCGTGGTGACCGCGCATGATACCACGCATGATACCACGCATGAAGAGTGCCGAAGATTATTGTAGGATACAAGTTAGGACACAGGTTAGGGCTCAAGTTGGGCTCAAGCTAGGGCTCAGGCTGGGTGAACAAGCTGTGGTACAAGCCAGGGACAAGCATGAAACGATAACATATGAGATATTCGAGTAAGTTGTTGTATCCGCGCCAACCTCGAGTGCTTATACCATAAGGTGGAGTGCTCATAGAAAACTATGCCAATGAAAAATGTCATAGAAAATGTCATAGATAATTTCCTTGCCATAAATGGGGATATGTAGGCGATGCTTGAAAGGGAATGGAAGAGTTACCCTTCGACCTATTCCCGCAAACCTAAAAATTCCCTAGATATATTCCCTATTACAGCACTTACCCATATCCATTTCTGACATCCAATCACGTCTCATGGTTAGTTGAAACAGTGGATTGGTTGTAGGGATATTTTATGGAGCTGATTTAAGCAAAATTTAAAGTGCAATTCCAGGTGCAAAAATTGCACTTTGAAATATTAACGGAAACATATCAAAACACAAGACATCAATCAAAGCCTATCGTTTCATGTGGAGACTATAATAGGGCTACGTCGTACAGATTCGTGAAAATCCTTGAATTTACGCACTTTTGCAGCTTTTTCAACTTCGGCAGAACCGATGTGAAAAGGAATAAAAAGCAGATAGTGGACAGAATTCATGTCGTTGTCGGCTATAGAG
>CALEJY010000333.1 GCA_937898445.1 uncultured Candidatus Melainabacteria bacterium
GATTATTAACATTTTGTAGTGGCAAGATTGTTAATGTTGCCACTGCGTTGCCAATTCGGACTTTTATTTACAACAGTCCGAAACTAGACTACGAGAGAGTTATAGGGTTCTGTACAAATGTTAGAATTTTTCTGAGGCTCTTTTTTTATTACCACTTTTGTTGCCGCTATACGAAATTTTTAGAAATTTTAGAAAAATAAACTACTCTAAAAGATAGAAATAATAAGTGTTTCTTGTTTAATACAGGCGAGAATGCAGTAATAATGTATATTTCAAAAATTAAGCACTAAAAAAGCCACGCTATACGTGGCTTATTAAATGGTACCCCCAAGCGAATTCGAATCGCTGTCTACACCGTGAAAGGGTGTTGTCCTAGGCCTCTAGACGATGGGGGCTCGGTTCTTTCGACAAAATCTATCTTACATGAAACAATTTTAAATGTCAACCACTTCTTTTAAAAATTTTTAAAAAATTTTTTTTGTATTACTTTTTCACTAATATATATATAGTATTGAAAGTTTTTTGTTTTTTGTCTATAATGTTTTTTATAGAGAGAGATAGGAGTAAAATAAATGTTCGAACGTTTTACGGAAAAAGCTATAAAAGTAATCATGTTAGCTCAAGAAGAAGCGCGCAGGCTCGGACACAACTTTGTTGGTACTGAGCAGGTGCTTTTGGGGCTTATCGGTGAAGGTACCGGTGTTGCCGCAAAAACTTTAAAATCTATGGGCGTAACATTAAAGGATGCCAGAGCAGAAGTCGAAAAGATTATCGGCAGAGGTTCAGGCTTTGTTGCAGTTGAAATCCCATTCACTCCTCGAGCTAAAAGAGTGCTTGAATTGTCATGGGATGAAGCAAGACAACTAGGTCACAATTATATTGGAACTGAACACCTTCTTTTAGGTTTGATTAGAGAAGGTGAAGGTGTTGCTGCCAGAGTTTTAGAAAACTTAGGTGTTGATTTAAACAAAGTTAGAAGTAATGTTGTAAAAATGCTTGGTGAATCTAAACCGCAAGCAGTTTCATCTGGAACATCAGGTGCATCATCTTCTACAGGTGGAAAAACTAAAACTCCAAGTTTGGATGAGTTTGGTAGAGATTTAACTCTTGCTGCTCAAGAATTAAGACTAGATCCTGTTGTTGGCAGAGAAAAAGAAATTGAACGTGTAATTCAAATTCTTGCACGTCGTACTAAAAACAACCCTGTTCTAATTGGTGAACCAGGTGTTGGTAAAACTGCAGTTGCAGAAGGTTTGGCAATCAGAATTGTTAATGCAGAAGTTCCTGATATTTTAGATGGCAAAAAAGTTATTCAACTTGATATGGGGCTTTTGGTTGCCGGTACTAAATATCGTGGTGAATTTGAAGAACGTTTGAAAAAAATCATGGATGAAATTCGTCAAGCTGGAAATATTATTCTTGTAATTGATGAAATGCATACATTGATTGGTGCTGGTGCTGCAGAAGGTGCTATTGATGCTGCTAATATCTTAAAACCTGCATTATCACGTGGCGAAATTCAAGTTATCGGTGCAACAACTCTTGATGAGTACAGAAAATATGTAGAAAAAGATTCTGCATTGGAACGTCGTTTCCAACCAGTAATTATTGATGAACCTACAGAAGAAGAATCAATTGAAATTATCAAAGGTTTGAAACCAAAATATGAAGAACACCACAAATTGATTATTTCTGATGAGGCAATCGTTGCAGCGGTTAAATTGTCTAATAAATATATTACAGACAGATTTTTGCCGGATAAAGCAATCGACGTAATTGATGAAGCTTCTTCAAAAGTTCGTTTGAAAGTTTCAAACTTGTCCCCGGAAGGTAAAGAGCTTGAAAAAGAATTGCGTTCTATTATTAAAGAAAAAGAAGATGCAATCAGAAATCAAGAATTTGAAAAAGCATCTCAATTGAGAGATGACGAAGCCGACATGAAAGATAGAATTCGTGAAATGGCGCAAAAATATAGAGAAGAACACGAGGCTAACAAACCGACTGTTACTGCTGAAAATGTTGCTGAAGTTATCGGTACAATGACCGGTATTCCTGTTACTAAGTTGACTGAAGGCGAAAGCGAAAGATTGTTAAAACTTGAACAAACACTTCATGAAAGAGTAATTGGACAAAATGATGCGGTTGTTGCGATTGCAAAAGCTATCAGGCGAGCAAGAGTTGGTTTGAAAAGTCCAAACAGACCTATCGGAAGCTTTATCTTCTGCGGTCCTACCGGTGTTGGTAAAACTGAACTTGCTAAAGCTTTGGCAGAAGCAGTGTTTGGTTCTGAAGATAACATGATAAGAGTTGATATGTCTGAATTTATGGAAAAACATTCAACTGCAAAACTTATCGGTTCTCCTCCAGGATACGTTGGTTATGATGACGGCGGACATTTGACTGAATTAGTTCGTAAAAAACCTTATAGCGTAATTCTTTTCGATGAAATCGAAAAAGCTCACCCAGATGTATTCAACATTATGTTGCAAATCTTGGATGACGGTCGTTTGACAGATGCTAAAGGTCGTCATGTAAACTTTAAAAACACAATTATCATCATGACATCTAACGTTGGTGCAAGTATGATTACAACAACATCAAAACTTGGTTTCTCAACAAGCGATGACGAATCAAAAGATAAATATGAAAAATTGAAAGAAACAGTTTCTGAAGAAATGAAAAAAGCATTCAGACCTGAGTTCTTGAATCGTATTGATGAAACAATCGTATTCGCTCACTTGAAACAAGAAGAAATCAGACAAATTGTAGATTTGATGTTGAAAGACTTGTTCAAACGATTGGCTGAAAGAGAGTTGTCTGTTGAAGTTACAGATGAAGTTAAAGATCATTTGGCTAAAAACGGATATTCTGAAGCTTATGGTGCAAGACCTTTGAGAAGGTTAATTCAACGTAAGATTGAAGATATGCTTGCAGAAGAAATTCTTTCTGGAAAATATTCAGCAGGCGATACAATAGTTATTAAGCTAGTTGATGACAAAATTGCTTTTGAGAAAAAAGCAAAACGCACGAAAAAAGAACAACCGGCGGAAACGTCAGAAGCAGCTAACTAGTTTGAAAATTCCCCGTCATTATTGATGGGGGATTTTTTTATGCAAACGCTTGATATTTTTGTAAAAATAAGGTAGATTATATATAGGTTATTTTAAGTTATGGCTAAATTTCAGTATAGTGCATTAAAAAATAATAGTCAGATTGTTAGTGGCGAAATTGATGCGGCGAATTATCGTGAGGCTCGAGAAAAAATTCGTCAGTTGGGTTTTGTGCCAACAAAGGTTTATACTGAAGAAGCCGTTGTTTCGGAGTTTGAACAAGTTAAACCTAAAAAAATTCAAGCTTCGGGCAAAAAAGTTAAACATCTTAGTTTGCAAGAAAAAATCATGTTCACATCTGAATTGCAGGTGCTGCTTTCTGCCGGAATTCCTATTATGGATGCTTTGCATTCTGTTGAGGTAAATAGTCCGAAAGAAAAAATTCGTGTAATTTGCCAAAATTTGCAACATTGCATTATGAATGGCATGACTTTTGCGACGGCGATGTCGTCTTTGTATAGCGAAACTTTTGGTTCTGTATATATCGGATTGGTTAAGACCGGTGAGGATGCAGGTGAACTTGATGAAACATTGGCAAGAATGCTTGTTTTGTTGAGAAAACAAGAAGATATTAAGGGAAAAATTATAAATGCGTCGATTTATCCGGCAATATTGATTGTGATTATGATTGGCGTGTTAATGTTGTTTTCTATGAAAGTTTTTCCGGCATTTTATGGTGTTTTACAAATGGGCGGAACGGATGTTCCTATTTATTCGCAGATGTTGATTGGTTTTTGTGAATTTATAAACCAGTTTTGGTGGCTTGTTTTGTGTGGAATTGGAGCTTTTTGTGGTGGAATTTCTATGTTGTTCCAAAATCCGCAGTTTAAATCAAGATGGGATGATTTTGTTTTAAAAATTCCTGTTGTTTCAGATTTTGTACAATATATAAATTTGTCTAACTTTATGACGGTTTTGCATATTTCTTATGATGCTGGTTTACCTATTATGTCTGGGTTGGAGCTTTCTAATCGAACTGTTGGTAATTTGGTAATAAAGAAAAAAGTTTTCAATGCAGTGAATATGGTTCGTAATGGTAGAAGTTTGTCAGAGGCATTTGACATATCAGGTGCGATACCACCTGCATTGATGAGCATGATTTCTGCGGGTGAAAAGTCGGGTACGTTAGGAAAAATGTTTAAAGATGCTGCGCAAGTTATTGACAAAAAAGTAGATATGGCGTTGAGTGCGTTGATGAAATTGTTTGAACCAACATTGATTGTGGTTATGGGAGTAGTTGTTGCGTTTATTGCAATAGGATTTTATCAAATGTATATTGCTGCTTTAGGTTCATTGTTTTAATATGCACTTGAAAAACAACAAAAAATTTGTTAAAATATAAATGTAATTATTAGAAATAGAGAGGAAAAAGTATGAAATTAACAGAAAATAAGCTCATCGGGGGGGGGGCAATGGTTTAAAACCCTCTCATAATCATGGTTTACG
>CALEJY010000334.1 GCA_937898445.1 uncultured Candidatus Melainabacteria bacterium
GTTCTATATTGTAACTTCTCTGGCAGTAGAAAAATATTTTGATTTGGAGAAGCTAAAAACAACTATGCAAAAGTTATATCCTAATAACGCTTTTTGCTTGAAAACAAGTAGAGGAATGATAAGTCTTGAGTTTACACCTACGAGGTTAAAAATAAATGGTTCTTATACTGATACAAATCTTCAAATGCCATCCGAAGAGGTCTTTGAGAGGATTTTTGATGAGCTTGGCTTTTATTCTTTACCTGAAGATATCTTAGAAAATATTATTATTAGCAAACTTCATTTAACCAAAAATATTGTTACGAAGAATGATGTTCCGAAGTACATTAATTTTCTCAAAGGACGACAATATAATAAGGGGATTAAGCCCATTTGTGATACTTCTTCATTGAGTAATAATAGTCTAACATTAAGTACGTTAAAGCGAGATTGCACAAACAAGAATATTATTGGAAATAAAAAAATTCTGTTTTATGACAAAGTTCAGGAGTTAAAAGACAAAGCAAACCTTTATAATGTACAACTTAAGGAACCTTTATTAAAAGAAGAAATTAGTCTTTTACCTAGTGAGTCATATTTGGAGATAGGACAACTTTTAAAGTTGAACAAACTTAATATTCTTCGTTGTGAACTACAATATTCAGAATCTTCAAAACTAAAAATTGTTGAAGATTATATTACTAAAACTAGAGGTAATAAACGGTTAAAATTAGTTACGCTTTTAAATTTACTAAAAAAAAGAGAGTTATATCAAGTGTTAGATTCCTTTTATACAAATGAGTTGAGAAAAACTGTTTTCTTTAATGTCCAACAAAATATTCAGTTAAACAACTGGGAGAGATTATTAAAGGATTTGATTAAAGGGAAATCCTCAACCTTATTACTTAGTTTATATCAAAATAAAAAGCAAAAAGCCTCTTTAACTAGTGTCTTAAAGAAAATACAAAAATCAGGAGAAAGAAGCTATTATGAAGAATTGTATAAAACATTTAATATTTCCTCTGCAATTAATCATAGGTCAAGACAAAGTGAATGAGTTGGAAAATGTATTTAAGCAAATTTAATTCCCAAACAGGTCTGAAGAATCTTGCTTGATTACAGATATTACCTTTTTTACATTCTTTAATGCACAAAAGAGCAGAAAGGGTGTAAAAGAGATGAAGAACTTAGTAGAACCAATAAAAGACAAGAAAGACATTGAGGCTGTTGAACAGTATCTAGCAAAACATAGTTTGCGTAATCAGTTGATATTTGTATTTACCTGTAATAGTGGGCTTAGAATATCAGATGTTCTAAAGTTAAATGTAGAAGATGTTAAAAACAAGCAATATGTTGAGATTATAGAGAAAAAGACAGGTAAGTACAAAAGATTTCCCCTGAATGAGAAACTAAAAGGACTAATTAAGAAATATCTACTGTATGAAAGAAGTAGGACTTATTCAATTACAGATAATGAACCTCTTTTCGTGGGTAAAAAGCATTGTCGATTAGACCGGTCGCAGGTGTACAGATTTATTAATGATGCTTGTAAAAAAGTTGGGTTACAGGGTAATTATGGAACTCATAGCGGGCGTAAAAGTTTTGGTTATCATCACTATAAGAAATTTCATGATGTTGCTTTGCTACAAAAAATATTTAATCATAGTTCCCCGTCAATAACGATGCGTTATATCGGCATTGCACAAGAAGAACTGGACGAATCGTATAAAAACTTTGAACTATAACAAAAGCAATATACATCATTAACAAATACAACAGAATATCTAAACGGGTGCAAAAACTACTACTTGCCCATGATAGCACGTAATATAAAAAAATAAAGGGTGTATAAATAAAGATTAAGAAAAATACCGTACAAGAGAAATTCTCTCCTTGTACGGTATTTTGTTGTTATACACCAAAATAGATAAAATGGTGCAAAAGTTTTAAGAAAGGATGCAAGGCTCAATGTGTAATCGTAATGTAAGAGAAGAAATAGATAGAATAATAGGTTTATTTCCTCAAGTTGAGGAAATTGAACTAGAAACGGAAGAAAATGTAATAGAAGCTGGCTTTAACAATTTAGAAGATTTTAGGATTGTATCAAGACTTAATGATATATGTAATAGGTTTTTAGACCTCCTTTTTGTTGAAACAAATTTTCCAGATGAAGAAGAACGAAATGAAAGAATTAGAAATATTAAACGTGATATTGTTAAAATACATGTTCTAAATAGAGGTGTTCGTAATGGCGAAACAAATTAAAATACGAGTATATCCAGATGGTAGGATTGAATCAGAAACTGTAGGCATAAAAGGAAAATCTTGCCTTGGTTATATTAAAGAAATCGAGCAACTTACAGATGCTCAAGTGATTCACTCTGAATTTACAGAGGAATATTATCAAAGTTCTGTAATGAACAACGAATATAATGAGGAACAACAACAGAGTGGATATTAGGATTAACTCATACATTCCTATGACTAATGTAGAGGGTCCGAATACAAGGTTTTGTATTTGGGTTCAAGGATGTTCTATTCATTGTAAAGGCTGTGCTAATTCTACAATGTGGGATAAGACAGGTGGAACTGTTTATGACACTATGGAGCTTATAAACCTTATAAAAACCTATAAAGATAAAATAGATGGAATTACATGGCTAGGAGGAGAACCTACAGAACAGATAAAAGCTGTTACAGAAGTATCAAAGGCAGTTCAAAATATGGGACTGTCTGTTTTGGTCTTTACTGGATATGTGTATTCTCAACTTAAAGATAACCTTGATTTTCAAGAATTGATAAAATATGTGGATATCCTTATTGATGGGCAATATGAGCAAGATAAAGCGGATTACTCAAGAGCTTGGGTTGGTTCTTCTAATCAAAAATATTACTTTCTAAGTGATAGATACAATGAATCCGATATAACTGCTTGTAAAAACAAATTTGAAGTACGAATAACACCTGATAACAAAATTATAATTACAGGAATGGGAAATTATAAAAAATTAGCAGGCATGATGAGGTAATATATGGCAAAGGCAAAAACTCAATTATTGGAAGGATTAAAGAAAACAGAACAACATTTGACAAACTTGTTTAAAGCAAGGTTTAGTGTTATTTATATTCCGACTTGGGAAGAAATCCGTATTGTGGAAGCAATAACAAGAATTGCAAATAATACAAGAAGTATTAAAACCAAAAGAGAAGTTTTTATTTGGAGCTCAACAGAAGGGATTAAGAAAAATCTAGGTGATTCTCAAGAAAAAGTAAATGGTGCTGAAAATCCGATAGAAGCCCTAAACTTTATAGATAGTTATAATAAGCCAGCTATTATGATATTAAAAGATGTTCATACGTACTTGGGAGTTAATAACAGAAATGCAGATAACAATTTTATAAGAAAATTAAGAGATGTCGCAGGTTCATTAAAGAATGCAGAAGTGCCTAAAAATGTTGTAATTATTGCCCCAACTTTAGTCCTTCCTGTAGAGTTACAAAAAGATGTTACTGTCGTAGATTTTGATTTGCCAACCTTGGAAGAAATAAAATCCTTGTTAAATGAAATGATTGAAATGAATGAGGGTTCTGGTATTCTTATAGATTTGGATGAAAATAGCAAGGAAGTTTTATGTAAAGCCGCACAAGGATTAACTTTACAAGAAGCGGAAAATGCTTTTGCGAGGGCAATGGTAAGTAAAGGTCAATTAACCGAAAAAGAGTTAGACGTTATTCTGGATGAAAAATGTCAAGTTATCAAGAAAACAGGAATACTGGAATTTATTAAGACAGACTTCAACATGGATGATGTTGGTGGTCTTGAGAATATGAAAAAATGGTTGATAAAAAGAAATAATTCTTGGTTGGGAAAAGCTCAAAAGGATTATAATTTACCAGCTCCTAAAGGAATTTTAATAACTGGTGTTCCGGGGTGTGGTAAAAGTTTAACAGCAAAAGCAATGAGTGCAATGTGGCAATTGCCATTGTTGCGTTTAGATGTTGGAAAAATATTTTCTGGTCTTGTCGGAAGTTCGGAAGAAAATATGAGAAAAGCAATTCAAACAGCAGAGGCTGTAGCTCCATCAATATTATGGATTGATGAAATTGAAAAAGGCTTCGGTGGCGGTGGCGGAGAAATGGATGGAGGAACTGCAACAAGAGTTTTTGGAACTTTTCTTACTTGGATGAGTGAAAAAACTAAGCCAGTATTTGTAATTGCAACAGCCAACAACATTAACAGATTGCCGTCAGAAATGTTAAGAAAAGGTCGATTTGATGAAATCTTCTTTGTTGATTTGCCAACAGTAAACGAGAGAAAAATTATTTTCAAACTCCATTTAGAAAAGAAATTAAAAGGGAGTATTTCTAATGACTTTGTATTAACAGACACTCTTTTGAATAGGTTAGCAGAAGCGACAGAGGGATTTGTTGGTGCAGAGATAGAGCAGGTAGTAATTTCAGCCCTATTTGAAGCTTTTTCAGAAAACAGAACCTTAATAGAAGATGACTTGTTTAGAGTTATAAAAAATACCGTACCACTCTCAACTACTCAGTCAGAGCAAATAATTGCTATCCGAGAATGGGCAAAT
>CALEJY010000335.1 GCA_937898445.1 uncultured Candidatus Melainabacteria bacterium
TAAAACAACTAGAACAATTAAAATCAGAGCCTAAGGGCTCTTTTTTAATGCTTTAAAGGGATTCATCTTTTGAAGAAATTATTGCTGACTTAAATTCAGCGAAACCAACTTCCGCAATCTCTTCTTTAGCAAGTTTTACGAGATTAAGTAACCTTGTAATTTAAACAATGTTCAATATTTTCTGCTGGTAAGTACATCATACCTGTTAAAAATGGTGAATTTTCTCGCTTACCTCCATTCACAATCCATTCTTCTAACTGTTTATTCATTTTTTGATCTTTAAATCGGAAACCTAATTTATAATAAAATCCGGCTGGTGATGTTTTGCCATCAATACAACAAGCATCTAATATTACTCGTCCTGCGGTTTTAGGATTATTAACACTTTTTCTTACTACGGATTGAACAGAGCTTGTGCCACTTCCTTTTCCATTACTCCATAATTTGTCAATATGGTAATGTGGTAAAAGAGATTGAGTTTCTAACCAACTGTCTGGAAATGTTTTTGTTTGTCCTTTATATGGACCAAATTTATATGTTATAGTATGTCCTTTGATAAACTCCCTTGATTTTGTTACATAATTATCTGGAAGCATTCCAAAAACTAAAGAACCTCCTTCATCAAAATGTTGAGTAATAGACGCAAATTTAACAGGTTCATTTTTTTCTGTAACCCTAAATAAGCCATCTTTGACTTTTTTAATTTTATATTTGTCTGATGTGAAAGCTTTTGTGTCAAATATTATTTCGTAATTATTTTCTTGAAAACCTTTAAGGGGTTTCTTTAAATCAAACTCAATAATAGCACTATTTTTACCTATTGCAAATGATTCAGCATAGTTTTTGTTAATTTCGGGTGTTACTGAGGTAAATCCTGAGTTTTGAAAAATAAGTTTTTCCGCAGTTTTTTCATCAGGACAATTTTGTATTCCTCGATAAAACTTCCCGGTTTTAGGGGTTGCTTCTCGAATTCCTTGTTTTAAGCAAATAACAAGTTTATTATTTTGTTCTGAAAGGGGAACTCCTTCTCGTAAATAATAATTTACGTATGGGCTTTTTGCATATTCTCTATATGCTGAACTAATTTCTTCTGGTTTGTACTTTAAAGATTGCGCAAAATCCGCATTATATTTTAATCTGCTAACATTTACTCTGCTAATCGATTTTGTTTCTAAAACAGAAGATTTTCCTGCAACTCGTAAATATTCATAGATTTTTGGAGTAACTTTTCCAATTATTCCCATTTATTTCTCCTATATAGTATATAAAACAATTTTTATTTAAAAATTGCTTTTGTGGGAATTAAAGGAAAGGCTCTTTGTTTATGCTTTCAACCGGCGATTGTGTCGGCTGGGGATTTATGTTCAATATTCAGGTTGTTTTGTAAATTTTTTGAAAATGGATTTTATATTTCAAACCCTTTTACGTCATCTCTAAAGCACTGGCATGAAGGGCTTAGGGTTCCGTCGCAGCATCTTGAACGACCGTTTTGGCAACCGCAAACGCCACCATGACTTGAACAACATCCACGCCCTGCAACGCATTGCTCAGAAGATGCGTTATTATAAACATTGTATGCAAAAACGCAACCTGCAACTATTAACAATCCAATTAAACTAAATAAAATCTTTTTCATATAAACCTCACATTCTGCTAATTCTGATTTTAAGAATTATAATAAACAAAATAACAGTTTTCAATTACCGAACTAGGTAATACGTTTGTTAATTAAAAGTTACTTAATAACTTCAATTGTATCGTAGTCAACCAAATATGGCATGTGTTCTTCTGTAATCAATTCACCAGGAAGCAAAACGGCAATCCCCGGAGGGCATTCAGCAATTACTTCTGCAGAAATTCTACCGATAGCGTGAGATTTTTCAACAACTTCTTTATGAGAATAATATGCCTCTCTCAAAGTCATTTTGATTATCGGAGTTAGCATTGGCATGTGTTTTTTCTTTTCAAGGTAACAAATATCTGTGTAATTTGTGTTATCAATTTTTTGCAAACATTTTACAAGATATTGCATATCACTTCTTGTATTTCCGATATTGGAAAGTATTAATAAGCCTGCATCAGAGGCACTTTCAACCTCAATGTTAAAATCAATTTCAAGAATAGATTCTAATCTTTTCCCTGACAATCTGTCATCACGGATAAATACTTTTGTTATATCTGTTTTATAGCCGAAATCAGGTTGTAAATGATGAATATGTTCAAGTTTATCTATTTCTTTGCGAAGATATTTGGCGTTTTGAACTGCTCTTTCAAGTTGTTTTCTTCCTCGAGGGCTGTCCAAATTTGCTCTGGCTGCATCAAGGCTTGCTAAAAGCATTAAAGAAGGGCTTGTTGTATGCAACAATTTCAATGCCTTTTCTACCGCATCAACATCAAGTCTTGAATTTTCAGCAATATGCAACATTGAACTTTGGCTCATACTTCCGCCGGTTTTGTGCAAAGAGTGAACTACCGCATCTGCTCCTAATTTTAAGGCAGTTGTTGGAAGATGGTTGTTAAAATTCCACAAACAAGCGTGGGCTTCGTCAACAATTAGCGGAACATCATGTTTTTTGCAAATTTCTGCAATTGATTTTATATCAGACACAACACCTTCATAGGTCGGGTTTGTAATCCAAACCATTCCCGCATCAGGATTGTTATTTAACATTTCGTCAACGGATTCTGGAGTAACATTTCCCCAAATTCCCCATTCGTCAAATCTTTTTGGGATTAACCAAATAGGTTCTGCTCCTGAAATTATCATCCCTGTTAAAATCGAACGGTGGCAGTTTCTGTTAACAATAATTTTTTCACCTTTTTTAGTCAAACCCATTGCAAGAGCAAGGTTTCCGGCAGTAGAGCCGTTTAGTAAAAAGAAAGTTTTTTTTGCTCCAAATGCTTGAGCTGCAAGTTCTTGAGCTTCTTTAATCGGACCGGTTGCAGGGTGCAAAGTCCCTAACCCGTCAAATTCATCTGTTGTATCAATAGACAAAGCTTTTGCGCCAATAAGTTTTTTAAATTCCGGCAAAGAACCATTTCCTTTAGTGTGACCTGGAATATGGAACTGGTAAGTCGGGTTTTCGTAAGCATTTTTCAACGCTTCTACAATCGGGGCTTTAATCTTTATTTTTTTATCTTGTTGATTAATCATGTTAATGTTTTTGGAGCATTTTTTATTTCTTGTTACATTTGTCATAATTATTAATATACACTAAAAAAATTTTTTTTTGCATATATTTTATGCTACATTAATATTTGTGAACAGGATTTTTGGCGTTATATTACTATTTTTGTTTTTATTATCTGCAAATCCGGCAGAGGCGGGGATTTTCGGCAAAAAAAATATTGACACTGATTATGTTAGAGATTTTGATGAAGTCAAAATTATTGCACCTATTCCTGAACAATTTAAATCTCCTGATGTGCCTGATGTTCCACAGGATGATCCTTTGTTGGAAGGTAATGCTTCCGCATCGGATGGAAATATTCAGCAATCAGAAGATGTTGATGTTGATGAAATAGATGATGAATTGCCAGAAAACACTGATCACATGGATCAGGTTGATGAAAGCGACTTCAAACCGAAAAATACTTCTCCAAAACGAATTTTTGAGATTGACAATAATATTGAAGCTGAGTTTTCATTATTTGACAATTTTAATGCTGACAAAAATCCAGAGCCAAAAATAGATGAAAACACTCTTTTAGGCAAAATTATAAAACGGGATATTATGAGAACGGATGTTCCTTCATATCTTTTGAAACCCGAATTAACTTTCAGACCACAAAAAGGAATTATCTCAAAGGTTCAATATTATGCAGCTTTTCAGGGTGATTTGACATCATCTTTTACAAATAGTGATTACGATACAAGTTATGATGTCGGATTTTTCCAAATAGGTGCTATTGGAAAATTTAGAGGTTCAAAAAACGATTTCAAGATTTTGTTTAATCCAAAACCTGCAAATGGTCGAACATATATGCAAAATTTTATTGCGGATGCTTATATTGTTAATAGCAGTATTCCGCATCATAAGATTGTTGTTGGTTATTCAAGAAACCAAATTGGTAAAGAAGGTGGCGCAAGCTCATATATTTTACCGTTTGTTACTCGTTCACAAATCGCTCGTAATTTTGGTTCAACACGTGCTTTGGGTGTAAGAATTATTGGAGATTATTCTCTTGCAAGTTATAACTTAGCGTTCAATTCATCTGACAGATATTTTCATACTCCATTTGCAGGACCTGAATTTACAGGTTGGGTAGATTTTAAACCATTAGGCAGAACTGATGGAAGATATGGAAATTTGGTGTTTGGCGGAGGTTTAAATGCCGGTCATAACAGAACAACATACACTGTCGGCTCTTTTTATATCGGTTATAAATACAAAAGATTATGGACAAATTTTGAATACGGAATTGCAGACGGATACAACGGAACACGAGTTAGCACAAACAAGGCGCAAGGTTTCAATTATACAATAGGTTACAAGGTTCATCCGAGATTACAATTGATTGCGAGATATGATCAATTTGACCCAAATAGAGATGTTGCGCATGATACAAGGCGAGAATATACTGCCGGAATAAATTATTTTATCAAAGGGCAAGCAGTGCGTTTGATTTTGAACTATGTGTTTTGCAACAACCAAAACTCTGCAGACAGTCACAGAATTATTGTCGGAACTCAGTTGTTGTTATGATTTTTCAAATTAATTAAACATTCCCCTACTCTCCAATATATTTTTTCACTGTTTTGGAAATAATTATTTGGGGAGGAAAATATATGGCGATAAAGTTATTGGTTTTTGATTTTAGGGAAAGTGAAAAGGATTTTTTTCGTTCGCACGAGTTGGAAAATTTTGAAATTACTTTTTTTACAGAAAGCTTGAATGAGGAAACTATAAAAAATTTAAGCCCCGAACTTTTGGAG